>JBHEOJ010000058.1:0-13086 GCA_046260855.1 Thioalkalivibrio sp. | reverse complement strand
GCTTGACAAGGGTCACACCATTGCCTGCGCACCGCGCCTTGATCCGCGCCTTTCGCGGGGCTCTGAATGTGGCTTAGACAGGGTTCGGGTTAGTAGTAGGAGGCCCGACCTCGGGCCGAATCACCCGGGCATCGGCATGTTCGCCCGGGGTCGGACCTACAGGGTCTGCCAGCACACCGCCACCAGTTCCTGCTCACGAAGCACCAGTGGCATTCGATCCCGCAGCCAGGGCGGCACACCCCGTTCCTGCATCAACTTCTTCAATTCCCGGGTCTGCCCACGCACACGCAAGGTCTCGCCCCCCTGTCGAAAGGCCACTAGCAGGCATTCACCGGCCTGTACCTCCACGTCCTGTTCAAGGAGCCAGTTCGGTGTCAACACCAGCCCCAGGTGCGCGATGGCCAGGTCCGTGACCCCATCCCAGTCGATACGCAGGCCTGGATCATGGGGCGACAAGGGGGTCATGGCATACAAGGCATCACGGTAGCGGCGCAGCTCGCCCCCCTCCCAGGCCACCCGGGGCATGGCGTCGGGCGATGCGGTAAGCACGTCATCCAGCACGCTTTGCAGTCGCGCCCTGGACGGCAGGGGCAGGCCCTTTTCCATAAACCAGAAACGCAACACATTGCGTATGCGCGCCGGCCGCAGGCCGGTGAGCGCAGACACCGACAGGGTGCCGGGGGATTCACCGCGGATCTGCTCCAGGTCCTGACGGGCCAGGTCCCCCAGCAGACCCAGGCCCTCGGCCTGATGGGCTGCGGCCCGGGCCAGGGTCTCATCTACACCCTGCCAGCGCGCCCGCAACAGGGGCATGACCTGTTGTCTCAACAGGTTGCGGTCAAAGCGCGCATCCAGGTTGCTGTCGTCCTCGATCCAGTGGAGAGCCTGTTCCCGGGCATAGTCCTCAAGGGTCTCTCGGGAGACGTCCAGAAGGGGGCGGCCATGCCAGCCACTGCCCAGGGGCTGCCAGCGAGGCATGGCTGCCAACCCGGCCGGCCCAGCACCCCGTAACAATTGCAGCAGCAGCGTCTCGGCCTGGTCACGGCGATGATGGGCGGTCAGCAGCCCGTCGCCTGGCCTCATGCATGAGGCCAGCGCCTGGTAGCGGGCCGCGCGGGCCGCCGCCTCCGGGCTTTCCCCACTGGCGGCACGGGCGTCAACGGCGATGACCTCGAGCCCTACGTCCAGATCCCGGCAGATGCGGGCGCAATGATCCGCCCAGGCATCTGCTTGGGGATTGAGTCCGTGATGGATGTGGATGGCATGGAGTTCACAAACGCCTTCACTGCGCAGCGCAGCCAGGGCGTGGAGCAACACATGGGAATCGAGCCCGCCGCTGAAGGCGACGATCAGGCGGGAGGCGGAAGGCAGATGCCGCAAGGCATCGCGGAGGACTTCAGGCAGCATTGCCAGGGACACGACAAGTGGGAAGTGTGAATTGGGAAGTAGGAAGTAAAGGCATTTCAATTCGCACTTCCAAATACACACTTCCCACTTTAGTCAAACTTCCTTGAATTCTCCATAGCCCATCAGGCGCTCGTAGCGGCGCTCCAGCAACTTGTCCGTGTCCATGGAACTGAAGGTCTGCAGGCCTTCGGCCAGGGCCTTGCCCAGGTTCTCGGCCATTTGTTCCGGGTTGCGGTGGGCGCCGCCCAGGGGTTCGGGGATGACGGTGTCGATCAGGCCCAACTCCTTCAGCCGGGCGGAGGTGATACCCAGGGCCTCGGCGGCATCCGATGCCCGCTCGGCGCTCTTCCATAGGATGGAGGCGCAGCCCTCGGGGGAGATCACGGAATAGGTGCTGTATTGCAGCATCATCACCTGGTCGCCCACGCCGATGGCCAGGGCGCCGCCAGAACCACCCTCACCGATTACGGTGCAGATCAGCGGCGTACGCAGACCGGCCATGACCTGCAGGTTCTTGGCGATGGCCTCGCTCTGGCCCCGCTCCTCGGCGCCTACGCCGGGATAGGCCCCGGGGGTATCGATGAAGGTCAGCACCGGCAGACGGAAACGTTCGGCCATGTGCATCAGGCGCATGGCCTTGCGATAGCCCTCGGGCCGGGGCATGCCAAAGTTGCGGCGGATCTTTTCCTTGGTGTCGCGACCCTTCTGGTGACCGATGATCATCACCGGCTGGCCATCAAACCGTGCCATGCCACCCACCATGGCCGCATCGTCCGCGTAGGCCCGATCACCATGGAGTTCCTCGAAATCGGTGAACAGATGCTTGACGTAGTCCAGGGTGTAGGGGCGACGGGGGTGGCGCGCCAGCTGCGCCACCTGCCAGGCGCTGAGCCGGGAGAAGATGGATTCGGTCAGGGACTTACACTTGGACTGAAGCCGGGTGATCTCTTCCTGGATGTTGACCTCGGCGTCATCACCCACGTAGCGAAGCTCTTCGATCTTGGCTTCAAGTTCCGCGATCGGCTGTTCAAAATCGAGAAAATCAGGATTCATATTTGAGGTGCCGGGTTTGGATTAGTTGTCATCGGCAAGACCGTGGATTCTAAACCTTTTGAAGTGGGAAGTGTGAATGCGTAGGAGCCCAGCCCCCTGGGCGAATGCCCGGGGCGGATCCTTCGCCCAGGGGGCTGGGCTCCTACTGATTTCAACGCAGCGCCACTGCGTCCTCCCCCAGCAGCCCCCGCAGACGGGCAATCAGCGCACCGCTGGGCTTGACCCGCCAGGTCTCGCCCAGTTCGTAGCAGGCCTGCAGGCGGTCGTCCCGGTAATGGATATAGACCGGGCAGGGGCCTTCCCGGCTGGGGGCCAGGGCATCCTTGAGCTCATCCACCAGGCCATTCACCGGGCGGCCCTGGATGCGCAGGTCCAGACCCTGAACGCTCTGGGCCAGGGCCTCGTCCAGATCCATGACCTGCCGGGCCCGCAGGCGCACCCCACCATTGAATTCATCCACCCCTGCCTGACCCTGTACCACCAGCAGACGGTCCTTGACCAACAGGTGCTGGAAGCGATTGAAATCATCCCCGAATAGCCCCACCTCCACACGCCCGCTGCGATCATCCAGGGTCACGAAGCCGATGCGTCCGGTCTGTGTGGGACGGGTGCGGATGTTGATGACCAAGCCGGCCACCGTGGCCTGCTGCTCCCGACGCCGACGCCCCTCCCCAGGGGTCTGCTCGCCCACCTCCGCGATCAGGTCCGCGATGCGCTTGCTGTGGATGGCCCGCAATTCCGTCTGGAACCGCTCGATGGGATGCCCCGTGAGGTACAGACCCAGGGTCTCCTTCTCGGCTGATAGGCGCAGATCCTCGTCCCACTCGGGCAACTGCTCGTCATCGGCGTCAGGGGCATCGGGGGTCACGGGGCCGCCGAACAGATCCTCCTGGCCCAGGCTCTCATTGCGCAGGTGCTGCTCGGCCCGGGACAGGGCCTTGGGCAGGTTGGCCATGAGGGTGGCGCGATTGAATCCGATGGAGTCCAGGGCGCCGGCACGGATCAGGGCCTCCAGAGTGCGGCGGTTGATCTTCTGGGAGTCGGCGCGCACACACAGGTCATCCAGCCCCTGGAACCCACCACTGGATTCCCTCGCATCGATGAAGGCCTGGATCGCGGACTCCCCCACCCCCTTGATGGCGCCCAGGCCATAGATCACCGTGCGCACATCCCCCACGGCGAACCGGTGTCGGGAGCGGTTGATGTCCGGCGGCACCACGTGCAGCTCCATGGCCCGGCATTCCTCGATCAGGTTCACCACCTTGTCCGTATGATCCATGTCCGCGGACAGCACCGCGGACATGAAGGCGGCGGGATAGTGCTGCTTGAGCCAGGCGGTCTGGTAGGAGAGTAGCGCGTAGGCGGCTGAGTGGGACTTGTTAAAACCGTAGCCTGCGAACTTCTCCATCAGGTCGAAGATGTAGCTGGCCGTGGCCTCTTCCACACCCCGCCCGGTTGCGCCGGCCAGGAAGATCTCCCGCTGCTTGGCCATCTCCTCGGGCTTTTTCTTGCCCATGGCCCGGCGCAGCATGTCGGCGCCGCCCAGGGTGTAGCCCGCCAGCACCTGGGCGATCTGCATCACCTGTTCCTGGTAGAGAATGACGCCGTAGGTAGGCTTGAGGATGGGCTCCAGATCCGCATGGGGATATTCCACCCGGGCACGGCCGTGCTTGCGGTTGATGAAATCATCCACCATGCCCGACTGCAAAGGACCTGGCCGGTACAGGGCCACCAGGGCGATGATGTCCTCAAAGTTATCGGGCTGCAGGCGCTTGATCAGCTCCTTCATGCCCCGGGATTCCAGCTGGAAGACGGCGGTGGTCTCCTGGCGCTTGAGCAGCGCAAAGGTGTCCGCGTCATCCAGGGGGATACGGCTCATATCCAGAGGCGGTTCGCCGGCCTGCTTGCGCAGGGCGTCGATGGTGCGCACTGCCCAGTCGATGATGGTGAGCGTGCGCAGACCCAGGAAGTCGAACTTCACCAGGCCCACCGCCTCCACGTCGTCCTTATCGAAGTGGGTCACCACACTCTGGCCGCCCGGCTCGCAGTAAAGGGGCGAGAAGTCCGTGAGCCGGGAAGGGGCAATCACCACCCCGCCGGCGTGCTTGCCGGCGTTGCGGGCCACGCCTTCGAGCTTTTTGGCCAGATTGATGAGACCGCTGACCTCCTCGTCATCCTCGTAGAGACGGCGCAGCTCCTCTTCCTGTTCCAGGGCCTTGTCCAGGGTGATGCCGATCTCGAAGGGGATCAGCTTGGCGATGCGGTCCACGAAGCCATAGGGGTGTCCCAGCACGCGGCCCACGTCGCGCACCACCGCCTTGGCGGCCATGGTGCCGTGGGTGATGATCTGGGAGACCTTCTCCCGACCGTAGCGTTGCGCCACGTAGTCGATCACCCGGTCCCGCTGGTCCATGCAGAAGTCGATATCGAAGTCGGGCATGGAGACACGTTCGGGATTCAGGAAGCGTTCGAACAGCAGGTCATAACGCAACGGATCCAGGTCCGTGATCTTCAGGGCATAGGCCACCAGGGAACCGGCACCGGAGCCGCGCCCCGGGCCCACGGGGATGGCGTTGTCCTTGGCCCACTGGATGAAATCCGCGACGATCAGGAAATAGCCGGGGAAACCCATCTGGCAGATCACGCCCAGTTCGATCTCCAGGCGTTCTCGATAGCCACGTTCCTGGGCATCCCGGTCCCCCTTGACGTCCTCGAGGATCAGCGCCAGGCGCTCATCCAGCCCCTCTCGGGAGACCTTTTGAAAGTATTCGTCGGTGGTCATACCCTCGGGGATGGGGTATTCAGGCAGCACCGGCGCCCCCAGGGTCAGGGACAGGTTGCAGCGCCGGGCGATCTCCACGGAGTTTTCCAGGGCCTCGGGGATGTCGGCGAACAACGCCCCCATCTCCTCGGCGGTGCGCAGATATTGCTGGGCGGTGTAGTCCCGAGGGCGACGTGGATCATCCAGCACCCGGCCATCGTGAATGCACACACGCGCCTCATGGGCATCGAAGTCCGAGGCGGCGAGGAAGCGCACGTCGTTGGTGGCCACCACCGCCAGGGAGCGGGCCTGGGCGAGATCCACCGCCGCGTGCAGGTGATCCTCCTCCCCTTCCCGCCCGGTGCGAGCGATCTCCAGGTAGAAGCGTCCGGGGAACAGGCCTTCCCAGTATGCACACAGGGCCTCGGCGGCGGTGGGCTGGCTGCCCATGAGTGCCCGGCCGATCTCGCCGTCGCGCCCCCCGGATAGGGCAATCAGGCCACGGCTCGCGCCTTCGAACCAGGCCCGGTCCAGCACCGGCACATCACCGCCGGTCTGGCCTTCCTGATAACCCCGGGAGACCAGCCGGGTGAGGTTGCGATAACCGTCCTCGTCCTGGGCCAGCAACACCATCCTCGCGGCCGCCTCGCCCGGCTGGGGCGCCGAGACCCAGGTATCCACGCCCACGATGGGCTTGATGCCCGCCTTCAGCGCCGCCTTGTAGAACTTCACCATGCCGAACAGGTTGGCCTGGTCGGTCACCGCCACCGCCGGCATCCCCGCCGCACGGACCGCCTCCACCAGCGGGCCGACGCGCACCAGGCCGTCCACCAGGGAAAACTCGGTATGCAGATGCAGATGTACGAAGTTGGTGGTCATATTTTCTTGATCAAACCTTGGGTAAACCTTTCAACGCAAAGACGCGAAGACGCAGAGGGCGCAAAGAACTTCCTGGGATACCACTCTCATGACACCCGATGCCCGATGCAGTCACTGGGGTGGAGTGAGGGGCTTTTCATCAAAATCTCTTTTGCGTCCTTGGCGTCTTCGCGTCTTTGCGTTGAATACTTTCGATTTTCAAAACAACCCGCCCTGCCGAGCCTCCGCCGCCCGGCGCACTGGGGCGAAGCTGGCCCGGTGACAGGGGCTGGGTCCCAGGCGGTCCAGGGCGTCCAGATGCACCGGGGTGGGATAGCCCTTGTGCTCAGCCAGGCCGTATCCCGGGTGACAGGCATCCAGCTCCAGCATCAGGCGGTCACGGTGGACCTTGGCGATGATGGAGGCGGCGCTGATGGCTGGTACACGGCTGTCGCCCTTGATCACCGCATGGGCGGTCATGGCAAGCCTGGGGCACCGATTGCCGTCTATCAGGGCCAGCTCGGGGGCCACGGACAGGGCCTCCACGGCCCGGGCCATGGCCAGCAGGCTGGCCTGCAGGATGTTGATGCGGTCGATCTCGGCGGGGCTGCAGAACCCCAGGGCCCAGGCCAGGGCCCGCTCGCGGATCTTCATGTCCAGGGCCTCGCGGCGGGCGGCGGTGAGTTTCTTGGAGTCCCGCAGCCCCTCGATGGGGACACCGGGGTCCAGTATCACGGCCGCGGCTACCACCGGGCCGGCCAGGGGCCCGCGTCCCACCTCGTCCACGCCGGCCACTCCCGGCATCCCCAGCAAGGCCTCCAGATCCACGCATCCCCCACTAAATTCCAGTAAACTATGCCCCTCGCGACCCAGAATGCTATCACAGCACTGGCCGGCCTCGCGGCCTTCGGCGCCAAAAGTACAACTCACTGAAAACACGGATCTTTCCATGTCCAACACCCGTTGCGCCGTGATCGGCGTGGGCTATCTCGGCAAGTTCCACGCCCAGAAATATGCCGCTCTTCCCAATGCAGATCTCGTGGCCGTGGTGGACAGCAGCCCCCAGCAGGCCGCCGCCGTGGCCGGCGACTGTCATTGCCGCGCGCTGACGGATTACCACGAACTCCTGGGCAAGGTGGACGCGGTAAGCATCGCCGTGCCCACCACCCTGCACTTTCAGGTGGCCAAGGACTTTCTGGAACACGGCGCCCATGTGCTGGTAGAGAAACCCATCACCACCACCGTAGAAGAGGCGGCTGAGCTTAACCGCATCGCGAAGGCAAAAGATGTGATCCTGCAGGTGGGTCATCTGGAGCGTTTTAACGCGGCGCTCATGGATCTGTCCGATCGCAACGTCCAGCCCCTGTTCATCGAATCCCACCGCCTGGCCCCCTTCAAGCCCAGGGCCACCGATGTGAACGTGGTGCTGGATCTCATGATCCACGACATCGACATCATCCTCGACATGGTCCACTCCCCGATCAAATCCATTGCGGCCAGCGGTGCCCAGGTACTTTCCCAGGCGGTGGACATCGCCAACGCACGCCTGGAATTCGAGAACGGCTGCGTGGCCAACGTCACCTCCAGCCGGGTGAGCATGAAGTCCGAACGCAAGATGCGTATCTTCGAGCCCCGCGCTTACATCTCCGTGGACTTCCAGAACCGGGGGCTTTCCATCCACCGGGTGGGCGAGCAAGAGATGTTCCCGGGGATCCCTGAGATCATCGGCGAAGAGAGTTTCTTCGACGAAAGTGATGCCCTGAAGGCCGAGATCATCGCCTTCCTGAATTCCATCCAGACGGGCGCCCCGGTGATCGTCTCGGGGGAGGACGGCCAGCGGGCGCTGGAAACGGCCATTCGCATCACCGACCTGGTGTTGCGCAACGCCCAGGTGCTGCGCTGAGCGCGCCCCTCACCACGAATCCACTTCACGCGACGAGGCAGACCATCCCATGATCCCCATGGTTGACCTGAAGACCCAGTACCACCAGCTCAAGTCCGAGATCGACACGGCCGTCATGGATGTGCTGGAAAACACCCAGTTCATCCTCGGCCCCAACGTGAAGGCCCTGGAGCAGGAGACCGCCGAGTACCTGGGCGTGCCCCATGCCATCGGCTGCGCCTCCGGCACCGACGCCCTGCACCTGGCCCTGGCCGCCGCCGGCATCGGCCCCGGCGACGAGGTGATCACCACTGCCTTCACCTTCATCGCCACCGCCGAGGCCATCGCCTACGTGGGCGCCACACCGATGTTCGTGGACATCGACCCTGAGACCTACAACATCGATCCCCAGAAGGTCGAAGCCGCCATCACCCCGAACACCCGCGCCGTGCTGCCGGTACACCTGTTCGGCCAGCCGGCACGCATGGACCGGCTCAAGGCCCTGTGCGATACACACAAGCTGCTGCTGGTGGAGGACTGCGCCCAGTCCTTCGGCGCGGACGTAAACGGTACCCAGACCGGCGCCATCGGTGAGCTGGGCTGCTTCAGCTTTTTCCCCAGCAAGAACCTGGGCTGCTACGGAGACGGCGGACTGGTCACCACCCGCTCCGATGCATTCGCCAAGCGCATCCTGACCCTGCGCAACCACGGCAGCGACGTGCGTTATCACCATGACATGATCGGCTACAACAGCCGTCTGGACGAGATGCAGGCCGCCATCCTACGGGTGAAGCTGCGCCACATCGACGAGTACAACACCCAGCGCCGTCGCGTGGCCCACCGCTACAACGAACTGCTGGCGGACACGGGTATCGTCACGCCTCACGAGGATGGCCACGGTCGTCATGTGTTCCACCAGTACACCTTGCTCAGCGAACGCCGTGACGAGATCATGAAGGCCCTGCAGGCACGGCAGATCGGCTGCGCCGTGTACTACCCCATTCCCCTGCACCGCCAGAAGGCCTTCGGCGACACCCTCAGCCATGTCGCCCTGCCGGTGACCGACGATGTGGCGGCCCGCTGCTTCTCCCTGCCCATCTACCCGGAGATGCCCGACGAATACATCGTCACCATCACCGATGTGATCCGGGATGCCATCGGCTGAGAGCGACATGTCCGACACCCATGTGATGGTGGTGGCAGGCGAGGCCTCCGGCGACCTGCACGCCGCCAACATGGTGCGCGCCATGCGCCGTCTCAGGCCCACCCTGCGCTTCTCGGGCATGGGTGGCGGCGCCCTGCGCGATGCGGGCGTGGACATCCTGGTGGACAGCACGCGACTCTCGGTGGTGGGCCTGGTTGAGGTGCTGGCCCATTACGGCGACATCCGCCGGGCACTCAAGACCCTGAAGACACGACTGGAGCAGGAACGCCCTGCCCTGCTGGTGCTGGTGGATTACGTGGAATTCAACCTGCGCCTGGCCCGGTACGCCAAGGGCCTGGGCGTCAAGGTGCTGTTCTATGTCAGCCCCCAGGTCTGGGCCTGGCGCGCACGCCGGGTCAAACGCATCGGCCAGGCCATCGACGCCATGGCCGTGCTGTTTCCCTTCGAGGAAGCGGTCTACCGGCAACATGGGATACCGGTGCGCTACGTGGGCAATCCACTGGTGGACGAGGTGCGGGCAAGCACGGATTGCTACGCCCTGCGTCGGGGATTCGGCCTTAACGAGACCGCCCCCGTGGTCGGCATCCTGCCCGGCAGCCGCCGGGGTGAACTGGGCCGTCACCTGCCGCTGATCATGGAGGCTGCGCGATTGCTGAAAAGTCGCATCCCCAAGGTGCAGTTCATCATGCCCCTGGCCCCCGGGGTGGATGTGGAGGGGGATGTGAACCCACACCTGGATACGGGCCTTGGCATCGTGCAGGTGACAGGCCGCACTTACGATGCCATGCATGCCAGTGACGCTCTGATGATCGCCTCGGGCACCGCTACCCTGGAAGCCGGCCTGTTGCGGGTGCCCATGGCCATCCTCTACCGGGTCTCACCGATCACCTATGCCATCCTCAAACGCCTGATCCTGATCCGCGACATCGGTCTGGCCAACATCGTGGCAGGAGAACGTGTGGTGCCGGAGTTCGTGCAAAACGACGCCACCCCGGAGGCGATCGCCGGCGAGATCGAACGACTGCTCACCGACATCGACTACGCCCGCCACATGCGTGAACGCCTGGGCATCATCCGGGAGAAACTGGGTGAGGGTGGCGGATCCGAGAACGTGGCCAGGATGGCCATGGAGCTGATCGATGATGGGGTGTTGCGGAGTTAGGGTGCAGGGTGAGGCGTAAGGCGGTATAAAAAATCTAACCCCACGCCTTCCCCCTCCCCCTCAGGGGGAGGGCCGGGGAGGGGGTGGGGTTTACGCCTCTCGCCTATCGCCTCAAACCCAAACCCTCACTCCTCTCCCCTCACATGCCTGCGCCCCGAGCGCACGATGCCCCGCTTGCTCTCCCTGACGAAGGCCAGAAAGTGCTCCGCCTCGGGGATACCCTTGGCTAGGGCCTCAGCCGGCGCCAGGCCTCTGCCCCGATCGCGACTGCGCACCAGCAGCTTGAACAGTTGATGCAGTGCACGGATGGTCTCGGGCGAAAAACCCCGGCGTTTGAGACCCAGCTTGTTGATGCCGATGGCCCGAGCATAGTTGCCTGAGGCCAGGGTATAGGGCGGTAGGTCCTTGTTCAGGGCCGCGCCCATGCTGGTGAAACCGTGGGTGCCGATGCGGCAGAACTGGTGCACCAGGGTGAAGCCGCCCAGGATCGCCCGATCATCCACCTTCACGTGACCGGCCAGGGAGGCCCCGTTGGAGAAGATGGTGTGATTACCCACCTCGCAATCATGGGCGATGTGTACATAGGCCATGATGAGATTATCGTCGCCGATACACGTCAGCCCAGTGCCCTTGGGTGTTCCCCGGTGGATGGTGACGAACTCACGGATGACGTTGCGGTTGCCAATCACGACCCTGGTAGGTTCCCCCTTGTAACCGGTGTCCTGGGGCGCCTCGCCGATGGAGGCGAACTGCAGGACCTGGCAATCTTCGCCCAGGGTGGTATGCCCGTTGATCACCACGTGTGAACCAATGCGCGTATTGCGACCGATGGTCACGTTGGCGCCGATGACCGTGAAGGGGCCGACGCTCACGTCCTCGGCAAGCTGCGCGCCCGGCTCGATGATCGCACGGGGATCGATCATGATTCGATCTCCCGGCCGGCACACATGAGCGTGGCAGAGGCCACCACTTCACCGTCCACGCTCGCCTCGGCCTTGAAGCGCCAGATACCGCGCATCACCCGCAGCAGATCCACTCGCAGATGCATCTGGTCACCCGGCTCCACCTGGCGGCGAAAGCGGGCCTCGTCGATGCCCACGAACAGGTACAGTTGTTCCTTGTCCTGATTCTCGCCACGGGCCTCCTCGGTCTTAAAGGCCAGCAGGCCCGTGGCCTGGGCCAAGGCCTCGAGGATCAGCACACCCGGCATCACCGGACGAACGGGGAAATGTCCCTGGAAGAAGGGCTCGTTGATGCTCACATTCTTGATGGCCTCGAGATACTCCCCGGGCTTCAGGTCGGTGACCCTGTCCACCAGCAGAAACGGGTAGCGATGAGGCAGGTAGCGCATCACCTGGTGAATGCTCATGGAGTCCAATGGCTTGATCCTTGACTGTAGTGACGGACCCGCCGGGGCAAGTCCCTGTAAATTTGAACCGGCGACCCGTCCCGCACAGGACTGTCTAGTCGTCCTGCTCGCCGCCCACTTCGTGGCCGACGGACCGGTCCAGTCGCCGCAAACGGGCGAGGCTCCGGTTCCACTCACGCACAGGGGCATGGGGAACACCGGAGGCATAGACCCCAGGCTCGCGGATCGAACGGGTCACGAAGGTCATGGCGGTGATGGTGACCCCGTCTGCGATGTCCAGATGGCCGATTATACCGGCTCCGCCACCGATCGCGCAGTGACTGCCGATGCGGGTACTGCCGGCGATGCCTACGCAGCCGGCAATGGCGGTATGTGCGCCAATGCGCACGTTGTGGGCCACCATGACCAGATTATCCAGTTTGGCCCCTTCGCCAATGACGGTATCTTCCAGCGCCCCCCGGTCGATTGTGGTGTTGGCGCCGATCTCCACATCGTCACCCACCACGACCCGACCCAGCTGGGGAATCTTTATCCAGCGCCGCTCGGCGTCGGGGGCAAAGCCAAAACCATCAGCACCCAATACTGCTCCCCCATGGATGCGCACCCGTTTGCCCAACTGCGTGCCATGGCACAAGGTGACCCTCGGCCCCAGTCGGCTGCCGGTACCCACCTGACAATCCCGCTCGAGGATGCAGCCGGCCAGCAACCCCACCCCGTTTTCAAGCACACAACCGGGTCCAACCACGCACAGGGGGCCGACACTGGCCCCAGGATGTATCTGCGCGCTGGCATCCACCACCGAGCTGGGATGAATGCCAGTTTGTGCTTCGGGCTCGGGGAAGATCAGGGCAGCGGCGCGGGCATATGCCAGATAGGGGTCATCCAGAACCAGGCAAGGCACCGGACAGTCCTTGGCATCCGCCGGGCGCAGCAATACGGCCGCGGCGCGTGTCGTGGACAAATGCTTGCGTAGGCGGGACTGACTGAGAAAAGAAAGCTCACCGGGGCCGGCGTGCTCAAGAGACCCGACACCCGAGACCTGGATATCGGGATCGCCATGCAACTCGGCACCCAAGTGCGTGGCGAGCTGGGCGAGGGTCACTGCCATGGCGGCAATGACCCTGCCCGGATCACCAAACACAGATCTGGCTGCACGCCAGAGAGGCGTCTAGCGCCCACCCCGGTTCTGCTGGGTAAGACGTTCAAGCACCTTGTCCGTGATGTTGATGCGTTCACTGGCGAACAGCACGTTACGTTCCGTCAACACCAGGTCATATCCATCCTGCTGCGCCATCTCCAGGATGACGCTCTGCACCAGGCGCTGAAGACGACCCAGCTCCTCGTTGCGGCGCACGTTCAGGTCTTCGCTGAACATATCCTGGGCGCGCTTGAATTCACGGGAACGATTACGAAAATTCCGTTCAAGTTC
>JBHEOJ010000057.1:0-13110 GCA_046260855.1 Thioalkalivibrio sp. | reverse complement strand
GGCAGTGATAGGTTAACCATGACATCTAAAAGACCTAGAGCATCTATAACTGTCTGAAGAGCATCTAGAACTACATTCGGAGGGGTATCCCATGTTATTTGCCAAGAGCCGTATTCTCAGCACCCTGGTGGCCGTCGGTGCCACGGTCGCGATCTCCCTCGCGGCCATCCAGCCTGCCGAGGCCCAGCGTCAGACCATTCGATTTGCTACATCCAACGTAGGTTCCTACGGCTATGCAGAATCTGGGCCGCGGTTATGCCGTGGTGGTTCAGCCCTATCCCTCCACCTCCGGTGCCATGCGCTCGGTGATGGACGGCGACGGTGAGTTCGGCTACACCGCCGATGTGGGCATGCGCAGCCTGTACGATGGTGATCGTCCCTACGACAACTACAACCCCGCACGTGGCAAGCTGGTTCACACCCTGTACGTCTACCCCATGGAGACCTTTATGCTGGTGGCGGACCGTCGCAAGGGCGAGTTCAACTCCTACAAAGACTTTGATGGCCAGCCCGGCTTCTACACCCCGGCGGGTTTCATGAACTGGCTCAACATGCGCCGCGTGTTCGCTGCCCTGGGCTATGAGTTCAACCACGTGGAGATCGACAATTCCACCGTGGCCGATGCCTACGAGGCCAACACCATCGCCGGTTCCGCGGGTTACACCACTGCGGGTGTCTCCCTGGCCACTTACTGGCGTGAGGCCGAACTGCGGGCCAACCTGGCAGCCGTGAACCCCTCCGAGGCCGAGATGGAGAAACTGCGTGCCGCGGGCCTGAGCCCGGTGCAGGTGGATCCCTCCAAGGCCTTCAGTCAGGAGCTGGGAGTGGACAGTATCTGGGCCGTGCCCATCTACTTCGCCTACAACGTGCGGGCGGACATGGATGCGGATCTGATCAAGAACATCCTGGATATCCTGTACAAGAACAAGGACAAGCTGCTGGAAGGTGATGCGGGCTTCGGTCCCCTGGTCGCCGATTTCGTCGGCACCCAGGCCGCCGGTGTGGCCGCCAACCCCGATGTCCCCGTGCATCCGGGTCTGGCCGCGTTCCTCAAGGAGCACGGCAAGTGGAATGACAACTGGACCATTGCGGGGCAGTAAACCCGCAACATGACTGAATCACAGGGCGGGAAACGCGCAATACGTTCCCGCCCTGTTTTCGTTGCGTAACAGGGAACCTGGGGGCTGGCTGTGTCCTTGATCAAGACTCTCCTGACACTCAGAAACATTACCTTCCTTGCCGGTGCCGTGCTGTTCTACTTCCTGATGGAGTATTTCCTGACGGGGGCGGGCGGCCAGCGTTACCTGGCGGTGCGTCTGGTACCCCTGGCGCTGATCATTCAGATCCTCTACGTCTATCAAGACAGATTCTTCTACCCCCGCCTGCCGGCGGTGGTGAACCATGCCCTGGTGATCACGTACATCGGCATCTGCCTGTATGCGACCTATTACCTCACCGTGAACTACGAGGACATCGCCATCTGGCGGCAGGCGGCCTACACGCAACAGGACGTCATTGTCGGCGTGCTGGTGTTCCTGCTGGTCATGGAGCTCTCGCGGCTCATTCACCCCATCCTGTTCTGGGTGAACCTGGTGCTGGTGTTCTATGCCCTCTGGGGTGTCTACAGTCCCATCGACTTCTTCTGGCACCCCAGTGTCAGCCTGGAGCGCATCATCACCTCTAGTAGCGTGGAGTTCTCCACGGGTGTGTACGGTCGTTATGCCCAGCTTGCATTGACATTGATCGCTGCATTTCTCCTGTTGGCCGCCGTGGCCAGCGGCTTCGGTGCCCAGCGGGCCCTGGTGGACGTGATGCGGCGCATCGCTGGGCGATCACGCCATACCATCCCCCAGACTGCCGTGCTGGCCTCCGTGTCCGTGGGCATGGTGAGCGGCTCCGGTTCGGCGAACACCGCTGTGACCGGCAGCTTCACTATCCCCCTCATGAAACGCTACGGCGTGCCGGGCACTTTCGCCGGCGCGGTGGAGACGGCCGCCTCCATGGGCGGGCTGATCATGCCGCCGCTCATGGCGGTGGCGGGCTTCCTCATGGCGGAGTTCCTGGGGGTGCCGTACTGGGATGTGGTGGTGCGCGGTTTCGCCGTGGCCTTTGTTTACTTCGTGTCCCTGATCCTGGCGGTCTACCTGCTCAGTGTGAGGCTGTTGCCCAACACACCCATCAAGGTGCCCGACGTGGCGCTTTATGACTGGTTGCGCACGGTCATCTTCTTCTCGGGCATCATCTTCCTGATCCTGCTCATGAGCACCTTCGGTTATGGCGCCATGCGTGCGGCCCTCTACACCGCCGGTTTTGTGCTGGTGCTGTTGCTGTTCACATGGGTGTACTTCAAGTACCTGCTCAAGGACCCGCTCCTGCAGGATGAAACCCTGTGGGGCAATCTGCGCATCATGGTGGAAACCCACGCGGAGATGACCTCCTACCTGACCCTGCTGATGGCCACCCTGGGCATCATGATCGGCCTGTTCACGGTTACGGGATTCATCACCCGCATGGGCTCCCTGCTGCTGGAACTGGGCAATTTCCACATCATCGCCACGATCCTCATGGCCTGGGTGTTCGGCTGGCTGGTGGGTACGGGACTGCCCCCCACGGCCACCTATATCATCGTGGCCGTGATCATCGTGCCCCCCTTGCGTCAACTGGGGATTGATCCCTGGGTCGCGCACTTCTTCGCCTTCCTGCTGGCCATCTGGGGCGAGCTCTCGCCACCCACATCGCTGACTGCGGCCGTGGCGGCCAAGATCGCAGATGCCTCGTTCATGAAGACCATGTGGGAGGCGCTCAAGATCTGTCTGCCCATCACCATCATGACCTTTGCCATCTTCGTGCGTTCCGACATGGTGGTGAACCCGGGCTGGGCCCAGATCACCGACACCCTGCTGGTGGCCGTGGGCACGGCAGGGGTCACCTATGCGACCTTCGGGCGTTTCTTTAAGTCGATCCCCATCAACTGGCTCATGCGCCTGGCCTTCCTGCTCCTGTCCCTGGTGGTGATTTTCCATCCCGAAGACAGCGTGGCGACCGTGTTTGCCGCCGGGGTGCTGCCATTGCTGATCGTGGGCGTCTCCAGGCATGGCTATCTCGCGCCACCCCCTGAGATCTCCGAGGACAGCGCTTCAACCGGAAAGTAAACTATGCATATCGTGATCCCCGACGACTATCAGGACGGCGTGCGTGGACTGGACTGTTTCAAGCGCCTGTCCGGCCACCAGGTCACCGTCTATAACGACACCGTGCGAGACCTGGACACACTGGCGGAGCGTTTTCGCGATGCCGAGGCCCTGGTGTTGATCCGTGAACGCACAGCCATCACCGATGCGCTGCTGGAACGCATGCCCAATCTGCGTCTGATCAGTCAGACCGGCAAGGGCATTGCCCATGTGGATCTGGACGCCTGTACGCGGCGGGGTGTCGCCGTGGCCACTGGTGCCGGTGCGCCCTATGCGGCTGCCGAACTGACCTGGGGCCTGGTGCTCTCTGCCATGCGTCACATCCCCGACCAGGTGACAGCCATGAAGACGGGGCGCTGGCAGACCCGACTGGGTACAGGCCTGCGCGGCCGCACCCTAGGCATCTTCGGCTACGGCAAGATCGGCAGCCTGGTGGCGGACTATGGCCTCAGCTTCGGAATGCGCGTGCTGGTCTGGGGCAGGGAAGGGAGCCTGGAACGGGCCAGCGCCGCCGGCCTGGATGTGGCAGAGAGCCAGGACGACCTGTTCAGCCGGGCCGATGTCCTGTGCCTGCACCTGGGCCTGAATTCAGGCACCCGCGGTATCGTCAAGGCCACGCATCTGGCCCGCATGAAACCCACGTCCCTGCTGGTCAACACCGCCCGGGCGGAACTGATCGAGGCCGATGCTCTGGCCGCGGCCCTCAAGGCCGGTCGTCCCGGCCAGGCGGCGGTGGATGTCTACGAGGACGAACCCGTGGTGGATCACCCCCTGCTGCACCTGGACAACGCCCTGTGCACGCCCCATCTGGGCTACGTGGAACGGGACGGCTACGAACTGTATTTCGGTGCCGCCTTCGACAATCTGCTGGCCTTCGCGGAGGGTTCAGCACGCAACCTATCCAACCCAGAGGTGGTGCAGGGCTGATGGTCCGCAGCATCTCCCATGCCGGATAAGACCATGAAAAACCCACTCAATGAGCAAGGCCTGGCCACGCGCCGCGAGGTCCTGGGCGATGCCTATGTGAATCGTGCCCTGGACAGTGCCGATGAGTTCTCCTGGCCCATGCAGGAACTGGTCACCAGTTTCTGCTGGGATGCCATCTGGAACCGCCCGGGGCTGCCCCGCAAGACCCGTAGCCTGATCAACCTGTCCATACTCATGGCCCTGAACAAGCCCCATGAGCTCAAGGCCCATATCATCGGCGCCCTGCGCAACGGCTGCAGCCCCGAGGAGATCCGCGAGGTGCTGCTGCAAGGGGCGGTCTACTGCGGGGTTCCGGCCGGTGTGGACGGCTTTCGTATCGCTCGGGAGGCGCTGGCCGAGTTTCGCGCGGCTAAGGACCCTGAGTGATCAGGATCGAGTCCCTGGACCACCTGGTGCTGACGGTAGCCGATGTGCAGGCCACCTGTGATTTCTATGGCCGGGTGTTGGGCATGGAAGCGATCACCTTCGGCGAGGGGCGCAGGGCCCTGGGTTTCGGCAGTCTGAAGATCAATCTGCACACCGCCGGGCGGGAGTTCGAGCCTAAGGCCCACCGGCCCACGGCGGGTTCCGCAGACCTGTGCCTGATTTCAACCACCCCTCTGGACGCGGTGGTGCAACATCTGCGAGCATGCGACATTAAGGTCCTGGAAGGACCGGTCCGGCGCACGGGGGCAACAGGCCCCATCCTGTCGGTCTACTTCCGTGACCCCGACGGAAATCTCATCGAGGTATCCAATCCCCTGGACCTTGACTGAGTCGAACAACCCCCCGATGGAGTCCGGCGCCTGAGGCCGGATCGCTGACTAAGGAAGGCAGCTATGGACGCACAATTAGAACCTATGTTTCCGCCACGGGCCCATCGGCCTGCGGCCGCTTCCCCTGAACGGGCTTCGAGTCCGAAGACATCCCTGCGAGCCGTTCCCGCCCAGTCCCGTCCCGTGGTGCTGGTGGCGGAGCACAATCGCATCAGCCAACGTCTGCTGGGGCGTCTGCTTGAGCGCCTGGAATATCTGCCCTGTGTAGTCCCCAGCCTGGATCAGGCCCTGGATATGCTCAGTCGCAAGCCCGGGGACTTCGTCATGGCGATCCTGGACCTGAAATCACCCCAGGAGGGCGGGCTAGATCTATTGCGGGCCTGGAATACCCGGGCGCAGACCAAGCGGCCGCCGCTCATCGTGCTGGGTAATGATGCCCGGGCCGTGACCCGGGAGGCCTGCCGCGAGGCCGGCGCCGACTTCTATCTGACCGAGGCCTTGCGTGACGCCCAGCTGCTGCGTGCAGTGGCCTTTGTCGAGGCCATGCAACGATGCCATGAATCTGGGGTGTCCAGTGCCGAGCGGGCAGAGCCCGAGGATTGCGCCCTGTTGGATGCCAGGACCATGCAGAAGCTGCTGGAACTGGGTGGAGAGACATCCTTCCTGGCGGAGGTGTTCGAGGATTTCAGCGCCGATGTCCGTGAGCATTGCAGCGGTCTGGAGTGTGCCCTGGGCAAGCGGGACTACCGGGGCTGGCGCAGCGCACTGCATGCGCTCAAGGGTGCGGCCCTGGGCGCGGGGGCCATCGCCGTGTCGGAGTTGTGTCGCGAGGGTGAGCGCTTTGATGAGGCTGTGATGAGCCGGGCGGCACTCAGGTCCCATCTTGAACTCATTCGCAAGACCTGTGTTCGCAGCCAGGATGCCTTAAGTACATGGCTTAACCGACAGGGAGGCGGACAAGCCGCGCCCCAGGCCTAGCAGGTCGTTGAAAAAGCATCGGGCGGCGCCATGCTGCGTTGGAAAGCGGCTCAAAATGCTCATGTACTCCCATGTACACTGCGCTTTTTCGCCGATTTCCGCCTTGCCTGGCATCCACCAGAGACTTTTTCAACAGCCTGCTAAAAATCCTCCACCTCCGGCTGCGCCCCGGGCGGGCGCAGCCGGATCACCGTATACCCCAGTTGCCGGAAATCGTTGATACGGGCGGGGGCCGATTCGGCCACCTGAACGTAATCGGGGAAGTCCTCCGGGGTGACCTGTCGCCAACTGGCGTATGTGGCACACACCGTCACCTCGACCTCTTGCTCCTGTACCAGGGACTGCACGGCCTCATGCAGCGCCTGACGTGCGCCCTGTTGTTGGCGGCTGAGGCTGAACTGTTCGTTGCCATGGGTCACCACGGCGATGGCAATCCCCGGATGCCGGGCCCGTAGTCGGGCAATGTTGTCCCGGATGAACGGCAGCAGGGTCTGCAGGGCCTCGTGATCGTTTTCCACCAGTTCGAACACCACCCCGGGGGGCGGGCTGTGGGTTTCAAGCAGCGCTTGCAGCGCCGCATCCTCTGCATTTGCCGTTGCCATGAGTGCCAGGCCCAGGCCCATGATCAGAAATCTCAGCATTAATCACCCCTCAGGTTCAGGCGTACACCGTTGATCACGTCCCGGTCGGGATGCACCACCACTCGTTCGTTTTTCGTCGAGCCCGTCGAGCACCTGGCTGTGGATGCCGCCACGGCGACCCATCTACACCACGCGCAGTCGGGCACGGCTGTCCGGCATCACGAAGGCGGCCCAGTTGTCTTGATGCTGGAACAGCGCACTGGTAGGCACTCGCAGGACATCGTCTTCTTCCCAGAGTACGAAGCGGGCATTGACCCGGTAAGCATCACCGAGCCTTGACCAGTGTTCCGGGGCCGAGGTGATGTCCACGACCACCCAGCCGCGTTGTTCTTCCACACCTAGAAAGCTCAGCTTCTGTCGCGTTCAGGTTTGTCAGAAGATTGCGGTTTGTCCGAGGGTTCCTGCGCCGCACTCTGCTCCTGCTCGTTCGCCTCATCGACCTTGTCCGTGGGCGGGGTGTCACGGTGGGCCTTGAGGGGTTCTTGCGGGGGCTCTTCGTAGTCCACGTCCTTAGGGATGTGGGGGCTGTCGCCCATCATCTGATCGTCGCCGTCGTTGTGATGATCCTGAGGTGCTGAGGGTCGTTGCGCCGTGTCGACTTCGGGCTCGGGTGTGGACGGGCTGACGGGTGCGTTGTCACCGGGTTTGCCCTCCAGCAGGGCGCCGGGGCGATCCGGCAACATGCGCTGGGCAGGTGCGTCCGCCAATCGGCCGTAGCTCTCGGAGAGGTGATCGTAGAGATCCCGATAGGAGCCGGCCATGTTGGTGAACAGGCTGGCGGTCTTCTCGAAGTGGGCGTTGACCGATTGACGGTACTCGCTCAGCTCATGGCGTTGGCGTTCAAGGTCTGCTTCCAGGGATTCAAGGTGTTGACGTCCTGGAGAGCTACGGCGACCCAGCAGGTAGCCGACGATGCCGACGGCGATCAGTGCCAGTGCGATGAGTATCCAGGCGGCGGTGGCGGACATGATGACTCCGGGGTGAGAATTGGTTGAAGTCCAGTTTGAACTACTCTTTGGTAGTGGCTCAAGGTGTCGGGCTGGTGTGCGTACCTCATGGCGCCCCAACAAGGGTGCTAGAATGATCTGCATCAACTATTTGCACCGGATACCCATGTCTTCATGATGGATTTACCCGACATCGAAGCCTGTCAACAACTGCTGATTGAGCGCCGCGAGGCCCTGGTCAAGGCGCAAGTGCAGGGTCAGGACGCCCAGCAGATCGTGGAGCTTGACCAGACCTGCACCGGTCGTCTCTCGCGCATGGATGCCCTGCAGGGGCAGGCCATGGCCCAGGCCACCTCCGGGCGCAGACAGACGGAACTGCGGCGCATCGATGCGGCTCTAATCCGGCTGGAGCAGGGCGAATATGGTGAATGCCTCAGATGTGGCGAGATGATTTCACCGGGGCGCCTGGGCATCGATCCTGCAGCGACCCTGTGCCTGGCCTGTGCCGAGCAGGCTGAACTAACTTAGCAGGCTGTTGAAAAAGCCTCCGGTGGATGCCAGGCAAGGCGGAAAGCGGCGAATAAGCGCAGTGTACATGCGAGTACATGGGCCCAAGTTACTTATGCGCTTTGAGATGCTTTCCAACGCAGCATGGCGCCGCCCGAGACTTATTCAACAGCCTGCTGCTGCTTCGTCCGAACTACCCGGCCTGTCTACAATTGCGAGGAGCCTATCCGATGCGCTTTTCCATCTACCGCTACAATCCGGAGACCGATGCCGAGCCCCGCATGGAGGATTTCGAGCTTCCGGAATCGGAGGTGGAGCCGGGGATGATGCTGCTGGAGGCGCTGCTGCGGCTCAAGCGCCATGATGAGACCCTGAGCTTTCGCCGCTCCTGCCAGGAAGGCGTGTGTGGCTCGGATGGCATGAACATCAACGGCACCAACGGACTGGCCTGTGTCACCCCCCTGTCCAGCCTCAAGGAACCCATCACCCTGCGACCCTTCCCGGGCATGCCGGTAATCCGCGACCTGATCGTGGACATGGGCAACTTCTACAATCAGTACCGTGAAGCCAAGCCCTATCTGATCGTCAATGACCCGGTGCCCGAGGTGGAGCGCAAGCAGTCCCCCGAGGAACGGGAGAAGCTGGACGGTCTGTATGAGTGCATCCTGTGCGGTTGCTGCTCCGCCTCCTGCCCCTCCTACTGGTGGAACCCGGACAAATTCCTGGGTCCCGCCGCGCTGCTGCAGTCGGCACGCTTCATCCTGGACTCCCGGGATCAGGCCACCAACGAGCGACTGGAACAGCTGGATGACGCCTACAAGCTCTATCGCTGTCACAGCATCATGAATTGCGTGCAGGTCTGTCCCAAGGGTCTCAATCCCACCAAGGCCATTGGCGAGATCAAGAAACAGATGCTCAAGCGTTCCCTCTGAGCGTCATGGAACCGCAAACCCAGGCCGATGTGGATGCCCTGCGCCGGCTGCGCTGGAGTTGCCGCCGGGGCATGCTCGAACTGGACCTGCTGCTGGACGGATTTCTGAAGCACGGTTTCCTGGAACTGGATGAACCGGGCAGGGCCACCTTCGAGCGCCTGCTGGATTATCCCGATACAACCCTGCTGCAACTGCTTATGGGGCAGATGCAGTCCAGCGACAGGGACGTCGCCCATGTGGTCGAACAGATCCGCAACAGCGTTTGTCATCAGGCCTGAGCCATCCCGGCGTCTAGCGCTGTGGCTGTGCCTGCTCCATGGCCTGGCTGGTGCGGGGTTCCTTGCCGCCATGGGTACCCTGGCGCTGCCTTCCCTCCCCCTGCTGTCTGTCTCCCTCGCCTGGCATCTGCGTGGTCTCGGGTTCTTTCGTCACGCCGGGCAAGGGGTGGCCCTGCGGTTTCAGACCAGTGGCCTGACACAACTTATGGACGGGGAGGGCGCCTGGCAGGAGGCCCGGGTGCTACCGGGCAGTCTGTGTCTGTCCGGCCTGTGTGTGTTGCAGTTGCAGTTGCAGGTGGCGGGCCGTCGCTGTTTCCTGGCGATCGCCTCGGACTGCGTGGACCCGCGGTCAATGCGCCGTTTGCGCCAGCGCTTGCTGGCAGCCCAGGGGAATGATGGGCCCGACGGCCCCGGAGGTATTCGGGAGCGACTTGAGGCCCTTGGTATACTGCGCCCACGAACACCCCAGGAGACCCTGCCCATGCCCAGCGAACAGGAACGGCTCGAAGCCCTGCTCAGTGAGGATCCGGATCACGTCTACAGCGACGAGGAACTGGACGCCATTGAGGAGATCGACGCCGAAATGGCCCTGCGTATCGACCGCGTGCAGACCGCGGCGCGCCGCCAGGGTGGGGTGGCCGTGGCCGACGGGCCCATCGACGAGGGCAGGGTGCGCGAGGCGGTGGAAGAGGCCCGCAAGATCCTCATGCAGGATGGTGGCGACATCGAGTTCGTGGCCATCGAGGATCGCACCGTCCATGTGCGCCTGAAAGGCGCCTGCGTCGGCTGCCCCCGTTCAACCCTGGATCTGCGCAACGTGGTGGAACGCCTGGTCAGGTCCAAGGAACCGGGTGTGGCCCGGGTCGTCAATACGTTCTGATCCCAGGCATGGTTCCCCTTTGCCGCGTGTGACCAGCGCCTTCAACCGCGTGTTAGGTCACCACATCCGGGCCCTCGCGCCCAGTGTGTTCCCTGATCCCCGCGAGTTGATCCGCGATGGCCACCAGGTCCGCCAGGGCCTCCCCGGTCTCCACATGGTGGCGTTCGGGGTCGGGCTCGTAGCGTTCCACATACAGGCGCAGGGTGGCCCCTTCGGTGCCGGTGCCCGAGAGCCGGTACACAATCCGGGTCCCGCCCTCGAACAGGATTCGTATCCCCTGGTGCTCGCTGACGGAGCCGTCCACCGGATCGGTGTAGGCGAAGTCATCGGCCACCTCAACCCGGTAGCCACCGAAGCTATGGTCCTTGAGATCGGGAAGTCTGTCGCGCAGTTTTGACATCAGCACCTCGGCCCGTTCGGCATCCACCCCTTCATAGTCGTGCCGGGTGTAGAAGTTGCGTCCATAGTTGCGCCAATGATCGCGCACGATCTGTTCCACCGACTGACGTTTGACCGCCAGCAGATTGAGCCAGAACAGCACCGCCCACAGACCGTCTTTTTCCCGCACGTGGTCTGAGCTGGTGCCGAAGCTCTCTTCACCGCACAGGGTCACCCGGCCCGCATCCAGCAGATTGCCGAAGAACTTCCAGCCGGTTGGGGTCTCGAAACATTCCACCCCCAGGCGCTCGGCCACCCGGTCGGCGGCCTGGCTGGTGGGCATGGAACGGGCAATGCCGCGGATGCCCTGGCGATAGCCGGGGACCAGGTGGGCATTGGCGGCCAGCACGGCGAGGCTGTCGCTGGGGGTGACGAAAAAGCGTCGTCCCAGGATCATGTTGCGGTCACCGTCACCATCGGAGGCGGCGCCGAGGTCCGGGCCCTTGTGATCGTGCATCATCTGCACCAGGTCGTGGGCGTGGGACAGGTTGGGGTCCGGATGCCCGCCGCCGAAATCTGACAGGGGTTCGGCGCGGATGACCGTGCCGGGTTGCGCCCCGAGGCGCTGCTCAAGGATGCGTGTGGCATAGGGGCCGGTCACCGCATGCATGGCGTCGAAGCGCATGCTGAACAGGCCGGAGTTGAACAGGGCGGTGATACGGTCGAAATCGAACAGGGATTCCATCAGCGCCGCGTAGTCGGCCACCGGGTCGATGATCTCCACCTGCATGTCGCCGACGCGGGATCCGCCCGGATGATCGATGTCCACGTGGGGCGCCTCGGTGATCCGATAACGCTCGATATTCAGGGTCGCCTGGTGGATGGCGCCGGTCACGGATTCCGGTGCCGGTCCGCCATTGGCTATGTTGTACTTGATGCCGAAATCACCCTCGGGCCCGCCCGGGTTATGGCTGGCGGATAGGACGATGCCCCCCTGGGCGTGATGCTTGCGAATCACGCAGGAGGCGGCGGGGGTGGAGAGGATGCCGCCGGCGCCGACCAGCACCCGGGATACGCCGTTGGCGGCGGCCATGTGCAGGATCACCTGGATGGCCTCGCGATTGTGGTAGCGCCCGTCGCCACCCAGGACCAGTGTCCCGCCCTGCAGGTCCTTCTGGGTATCGAAGATGGCCTGGACGAAGTTCTCCAGGTAGTGGGGCTGTCGGAATATCCGAACCCGCTTGCGCAGGCCGGATGTGCCCGGTTTCTGGTCCTTGAAAGGGTGGGTGTCGATAAGGGCGATTTTCATGGGCACAGGTCGCTTCACGAGTTGGTGGGATCAGCCCAAACGTTAGCAAAGACGGCGTCATATGTCGCTGTGCTAACATGCCTTCAATGCTGATTCAGGACCCAAAACCCGCCTATCTGGACCCTGCGCCCCGCAGCTTTGCGGCGCTGATGGATCTCTATGAGGCCAACTACATCCGCCTGCGTCGGCTGTGCCCGGATCTGGCGCGGCTGGATGGCCGGTCTGTGTCGAGCATCCCCGGTGGCATGGACCTGCATCTTCAGATCATAGAGCACACCCCCTACACCAGCACCGCCCGCCTGACCTACCTGTTCCAGGATCAGGAGGGTCAGTGGCGCCCCAGCCCCGATCTGATGGTGCGCATGTTTCACGATGCCCGTCAGGTGGAGGTGCTGGGCCGTCACTGCCGTCCCCTGGACCTGGTCCTCAGCGTGGATGATCTGCCCCAGCATCGGGTCCTGGCCTGCAAGTGGCGTCTTAACCGATTCTTGTACAAGTGGCTGAGCTACAGTCTGCGTCAGGGCCATAGTTTTGCTGCCAGCCCCGCCTCTGAATTAGAAGAAACCCCGCTGCCTCAGACTTCCTGAGTCTTTTCGTCCCATTTGTGTGATTGTGCACACCTTGTACATTCTTTGCGTGGAGTGCAGGGAACCTGCGTCCCTGTCTGCGGTCCTATACTTGACTACGCTACTCAACAATTGTATAAAGTCAGGCAATAACCGACTTGCGTAGTCGGAAATTCCTACCCAGCCAATCCAACCACATAGGGGTGGATTTATGAAACTCTCTACTAAAGGTCGTTACGCCGTCACGGCCATGATGGACCTGGCCATTCACGACAAGGTGGGCCCGGTCACCCTGGCCGATATCTCCCAGTGCCAGGGTATTTCCCTCTCCTACCTGGAGCAGCTGTTTGCCAAGCTGCGCAAGCAGGGCCTGGTGGAGGGCGTGCGTGGCCCCGGCGGCGGTTATCGCCTGGCCCGGCCCTCCGACCAGATCACCATGGCCAATATCATCATGGCCGTGGACGAGAACGTGGACGTGACCCGCTGTCGCGGCAATAAAGATTGCCAGGAAGGCGACCGATGCCTGACCCACGAATTGTGGGATGACCTGAGCAAGCGTCTCTACGACTTCCTGGACGGCATCACACTGGCCCAGTTCGCCAACCGTCCCGATGTGCAGGCCGTGGCCATGCGCCAGGATCGTGAGATCAATCGCCACCACTTCATCTTTCGCCGCAGCGCGGCCTGAGCGTCGCCATTCAGTCGCCAATTCATACGGACCAGCGAGGCAGTGCCATGAGCATCAAGCCCCCCATCTATCT
>JBHEOJ010000056.1:12856-13128 GCA_046260855.1 Thioalkalivibrio sp. | reverse complement strand
GATTGCGGGTGTCCAGATTGCCGATCAGGCGATAGGTGGGGCACCAGGCGAACAGACCACTCAGCAGCGGGATCAGGCCGAACCAGCCCCAGGGTGACGGCACCCAGGCGATCACCACGATACCGGCGATGATGCGCAGTGCCCGGTCCAGCAATCCCACGTTGGGGGAGAAGAAGCCGGATCGTTCCCGTGTGTCCAGGTGGCCCACGAGGTGGTAGGTTGGGCACCAGCCCACCACTCCGCTGAACAGCGGAATCAGTCCGAACAGGCCC
>JBHEOJ010000056.1:0-12769 GCA_046260855.1 Thioalkalivibrio sp. | reverse complement strand
GTTGTAGACCTTGCCGATGTAACCGCCGTAGGGCATCTCAGGGAACGGGCGGCCCTTCTGAAGCTCCCACAGCTTGAAGAAGCCGTACTTGCGGTAGCCCCCGCCCACGTCGATGATGCGGTTGGCATTAGCAGCATCCACCGGATCAGCACGCACGAAATCCAGAGGGACCAGGGCATTGCCCTGACTATCACTGGCTTCGATGAGGAGCAGCATCTGCCGGAAGGGCGGTCCGCCGGGCATCTTGTGGGCAGCGCCCACATTGGCCACCTCGGCGGTCACGAAGATTTCGCCGTCCTGACGTTTGGCACTCAGCTTGAGGTTGGAGGCGCGACGGGGCATTTCCCCGTCGAAGTAGCTGCCACGCCAGTGGTGTCCGGCAAGCGTGTCGGGATCCCGGTCCACCCCCATGGTGGCGGCACGATTCGCGCTCCATGCTCCGCGGCCACCGGTGTACATGTGGCAGCTCTGACATTGCTGGTCGGTCTTGCCTGAATCGTAATGGGCCCGCCAACGGGGGTATTCGTCCAGGGTGAGCAGGGATGGCACGCCGACCCCTTCCAGGTCATCCGCGCGTTCCATGTGGCACATGGCGCAGAATTCTGACTTGCCGAAGATCGGGCTGTACGCGGAGTCATGACCTGGACTGACCGCATCCATGTAGGGACCGAATTTGACGTTGCCGCGTCGCACGATCTCCATCTGGTCGATCTTGACCGTCTCCAGACGTCCGAACTGATCCTCGGGAATGCGTACGTCCTGCACCGAGTGGCAGACGTCGCAACTGATACCCTCCCGGCCCCGTCCGATAGATACGTCGTCAAGTTCGTCGAATCGAAACTCCCTCAGGCTGCCGTAGATGAACACCTCGCCAGTGTTGGGATGGAGCTTGCGGTGCGGGTGAAGTTGGCCTTTCGTCCACACCACGGCGCGTGCGTGGCAATTCACGCAAGGCCCCCTGTAGTGATCGAGGTTCATGGCGCGTGGGCCCTGGGAGATTCCCATCATGGGTGCGAAATGCTTCCAGCCGAATCCCAGGCCATCGAACTCGCCATCCTCATCCGTGCCCAGGTAGAACTGAAGCTTCTGGGGCAGCTTCTCACCCACGGCACGCCCCATGCTCGTGTCCTGCCATTGTCGGTAGATGTCTGTGTGGCAGGCACCGCAGCTCTGGGCGGGCTGGAACTGATAAGTGGGATCGTCCAGAGGAAGGGGCCTGAGTGACAGCTGCAGGGTTTGCCCCGGTCTGGCGATGTCGGCTGCAATGATGAAGCCGTCTCGCCAGGCGGTGATGTGGCGCGTCCCGAGGTCGCGATCTTCAGCATCGAGGGAAAAGTAGCCGTCGGCGTCGGTCCGTGTACTGAGTTCGGTTCCCTGTATCTTGACGATGGCATCGGCGATGGGCTGATCGGATTCAGCGTGCCTTACCTGTCCGATGAGGGTGGATCCGCTTGCCGTCTGAATGAAACCCAATATCAGAAGACAACAGGCGAGCCGTTTCATCAGCGTGATCGCCATTCCTGATCCTCCACTGGCAGATACTTCAGTTCGAGAACTCGGGGCGTAGCGCCCGGCCCCACTGAGGAGTGCCGTTTCTCGGCTGGATCCTCGCTGCACACGATGTACGGATATCTCAGTGGGCGCTGATGGGACGTCACTTAACCCGTCCGTAAGACCTGTTTGGTAGCTTTAATAGTGTGGTGAATCAGACGCGGTAGATGATAAACATGATCAGCAAAAGGGAAATTATATTAATCAATAATATCAGTGTGTTGCGAGGTTTTTGGCTCTGGATATGATTGTGATCATAGCTTTGACTGCTTGTCCGTCCTGCCAGGGCGGGATGGATGAATCCCTTCCTTTAGCCGCTCGGGCTGTGGCGGATCATGCATTTTCCGATACAACGACAGGGCTGAATTTGTCGCAGCTGTCAGGACTGGGCACCAGACAGGAGGGATGTGCGGATCTTGACCTTGGGATAAGCGCTCGAAGCCTGGTTCGAGTTTGCGCAGATTGAGGATGCTCGCCACGAACATGATGGCCATGCCTGACATGACGGCTGCGCCCGACGAGGCAAGGAGAAGGGTCCAGGGCAAGGTTTTGGCAACCATCGACAACAGGATGGCATTGAGGATCGACAGGGCAGACCATGCGGCAATGATGGTCAGATAGGCAGGAACGTTTGCCTTGTGGAATAGCGGATAAGTATGCATCTGGATTACTGCATTGGTGACCACGCAAGTGGGGACAAGGCCTTGCGGCCTCGTCCCCGGTGTGGCGGTTCAATCCAAGCCAGTGGGGCTTGCGCCCTGGGAGCCAGTCATCCTTGGGCCCAAGCGTCCTTGAGGATACTGCGATACCAACCGATGGCGTAGCGTCCTTCCGCAGCAAGCACCGAATCCGGTACGGTGCGCGGGCTGTCGCCCCCTGCACCCTCAGACATTACGATTCGTTCTTCGGCGATGCGATAGACACCGACGCCGGAGGCGCTGTACTCGGGCGTCAGGAAGCTGTAGCAGGCATTGTTGAACGCGGGTTCTCCTGCCGGGACTCCCTGCAGCGAGGCGACAATGCCCGCGGCGCAGATCTTGGCTTCACTGTTGGCGGCCGACCCGGACTTCGGCATGGCGCCGGCAATGCACGCATCGCCGATCACATAAATATCGGCATGTTTACTGGATTCGAAGGTGTAATGACTTACTGGACACCAGCCGGTCTCATCTGTGAGTCCCGCCTGTGCAGCGATGCCTGCAGCCTTCTGCGGGGGAATGATGTTCACCACCTGCCCCTTGAATCTTGAGGCTTCGGATTCGACCGTGAGGGTGCGACCATCGACGGAAGTGATACGTCCTCCTTGTGCACCGGCCACCCATTCCACCATGCCCGGATAGAATCTCTCCCAGGCATCCATGAAGATGTTTTTCTTGGCGAAACCGTCCTTGGCATCAAGGATGATGATCTTCGAGCGTGGTTTGTTGTGCTTCAGGTAGTGGGCGATCATGCTGGCCCGTTCATAGGGCCCAGGTGGGCAGCGGAACGGGTTGGCCGGTGCCGCGATAATCACGACGCCGCCGTTATCCATGGCCTCCAGTTGTCTTCGTAGGAGCATGGTTTGAGGGCCCGCCTTCCATGCGTGGGGCATGATCTGTGCTGCGGCCTGATCGTAGCCTGGAATGGCGTCCCAGCGCATCTCGATGCCGGGTGAAAGCACGAGTTTATCGTAGCTTTCTGTGGATCCGCTCTGCATTTTCAGTTGTTTTTTCTCAGGATCGACCGAGGCGACGGTGTCGTGGATGACACGTACGCCGGCGGCGCTCAGTCCATCGAATCCAACTTCGATCTGATCCATGTTGCGAATGCCTGCTAGAACCGTATTGCTGAGCGGACAGGTGTAGTAGCGGGAATTGGCCTCGATCATCGTGACCTGCATGTCGGGGGCGAGGGCTTTGAGGTAGCGCGCGCAGGTGGCTCCTCCGAAGCCGCCGCCCACCACGACAACTCGCGCGCCACTGGTTCCGGATTTCCTTGCATCTGCTCCCGCGCAGCCCGCAGTGAGGCCCAACGCGGCCGAGGCGCCAATTCCGCCCATCAGCCTGATAAAGTTTCGACGTGAAATTTCTGACATTTTTAGGTTTCTCCCTCTGGGTCTGATCCGCTTATCGCAATTGGCCAAGGTAATCGGACAGGGCCTGTATCTCGTCGTCCGTATAGCCCTTTGCGATCCGGTCCATCACGGTGGGTTCGCGGTTGCCGGATCGGTAATCCCGCATCGCGGCAGCGATCCATGCGGAATCCCGTCCTACAAGAGACGGAACATCTCCGGGGCTGCGCCCCTGAGGTCCGTGGCAGAGAAAGCAGGTTCTGGCAAGGTTGGCAGCGCTTGTATTTTTCACGTCATCGGCGTTGGCTGTCATAGGCGAGAGCATGACCATACCGATCAGGGTGACGAAGAATGTATTTCGTCCTGTCATCATTTTCTCCTGGATCATGGTGGATTCTGCTTGGCGTGAATGCGATCCAGCAGCGCGACTCCCATTCGATTGCAGAGTCACACATATTTCTGGCAAGAGACACGACAAGCGCCCATACAGGCTAGCGGGAGGAATGACCGTCGGAAGATGAATGAGATCAGAAGATCGGAGATAAAAACTATATATAAATTACATGGGCTTACGTTCCTGCCTCTTCGCAGGACTGATTGCGATCATAAAATGGATAGATTGATATTGGCTGTGTGTTCAGGCCCTGGGACGGTTGATCGTCATGCACCGTCCTTCACGTGTCAGGACGCCTTCATTTTCCAGTGTGGAGAGCGTGCGGTACATGGCCTCCTTGGTCAGACCAAGATCCGCAGCCCAATCCGTGTAGCTGCAGGTCAGGGTCAGTGTGCCTCTCGGGTCGGCTTCGCTGTAGAGATAGTGGAGAACCCGTTCACGTGCACCCCTCAGGCCCAGGCGCTCATAACGCAGAAACTGGTCTTTCAGGCGCCGCGCCAGGTCCATCGCCCAGGCTCGGGCAAAACAGTTGTCCTCAATCAGCCAGCGATCGAAGTCCGCTATGGCCAGTGATGCGACGATCGACTCCGATTCGGCTCGCGCCTCGCAGGTGTATTTGTCAGCGCATACGCTGCATTCGGCAATGAATTCCCCCGGTCCGGCCCGCATGAGTACCAGGGAACCGCCGTCCGGCATCAGATGAACCAGTGAGACATGTCCTTCAACTACCCGGAACAGGGAGCCGATTCGTTCACCGTAACTGAACAGCGATTCTCCGCGCCTCAAGATCCTCGTGTGAGCCCGGCTGACGAGTTCCTCGGGAAAATACGCGGGAAAGGCGGGGTCGTGGTACGCCGGCACAGTGTTTATAGTCATGAGTCCTCCCCTCATGGGCTGCCTGTTCAATTCAGGCAGTCTTTATGCTTATAGTAGTGTCAGTAGTCAGCGAATGCGGGTGTGATGTCTCTTTTGTGTCTTGAAAGTGAGGCATTTCTCAGCACACCAGCAACTCCATCATGGTGGGCGTACCGAGGTTCAGCTTATGCCATGTCAGAGCAAGGCCTTTGATCTTTGCCTCACGGGATTTCTGAAGGCTACGGCCCCACAGGTCGGCGGTATTTACCTTGTCTCGTTGCTTGTCTGGGCGGGTCTCGCTGTGGGTACAGGGGTATCGGGTGCCGAAGAGGCAAAGCCTGTTACCGAGTCAAATACTGCGGCGCAGGTATCCCTGCCAGCACCCGAGAAGGCCCGTGTGTCTGCTGCAACGGGCGCCCAGTCTGTCGTCATCGTGCCTGCGCGCCCAAGACTCAGCGACGATCAGCTGGGCCTCAGTTGCGCCGCTGTTTCCAATTGACGGCCTGGCCAGCCGGGCTTATCAATTCGCCTCGGACTTCTTGACCAGGAACACCGGCTCTTGGTCTGCAGGCATCTGCGCCAACTCCTCATCCGTCAGCAGGGCATAGACCTCGATCAGGGTGCCGTCCGGGTCCTTGAGCCAGAGCTCGTGCAGGGGGGTGCCACGCCAGGTGGTGCGTGGTGGTTTTTCCACGTGCAAGCCGTTCTCCAGAGCTGAGCGGTAGGCCTCAATGACCTCGGCCTTGCCGGCCACGCCCATCCCTAAGTGATACAGGGTGTCGTGGTGCAGGGTCAGATCGTCGCTGACCAGCAGCACGAAGTTGGTGTGAGTATCGGGCCGCAGGAAGGTCACATATCGGTGGGTCCATTCGGCGGGCTCCACGCCGAACAGCCAGGCGTAAAAGCGCGCCGAGTCTGCCAGGTCGTGGACACGAATGCTGGCATGCACCTCGTTTGAGGGGAACCCGGATTTGAGACTGCGAAAGGACGCCAGGATGCGGATCCGCTCGCGCAGCTTTGATTCGATCTCGCCATCCACGTCATTGGGACCCAACCGGTCGAACAGCAGATCCCAGTTGTAGAAATCCGCCCCGTCTTGCCGCAATGCCTGGGAGGCGACCTTGTCCAGGGAAACCGGCTTGCCGGTACCCCGGTCCGCCAGGCTCACCATGTGATAGTCGATGTCGTGTTCGCCAAGTACACGGGCGAGCAGGGTCTCGTGGGCGGGATGCAGTTGACCGATGATGTTCAGGCTGTCTGTCATGGGGTGATCGCTCTTGATATCTGGGGGCTGGACAACGTTTCAATAATAGTTGTAGCATTGAAACATGGATAAGACAACAGCTATCGAAATGTTCGAATCCCTGTCCTCGGAAGTGCGCCTGGACGTCTTTCGTCTGCTGGTGCGCCAGGGTCCGGAGGGCATGGTGGCGGGGGAGATCTCGGCCACTCTGGACCTGCCGCCCACCAATCTGTCCTTCCATCTCAAGACCCTGACCCGGGCGGGCCTGCTGTCGGTTACCCAGGAGGGCCGTTACCAGCGCTACCGGGCCAATCTTCCCGGGATGCTGGATCTGGTGGCCTACCTCACCGAGGAGTGCTGTGCCGGGCACCCGGAGCAGTGCGCAGATTTGTCTGAACTGACCGACTGTGCCGGCGGGGCCTGCGCCGTGGCCGAGGCGACCAAGCAATGAACGTCCTGTTCCTGTGCACCGGTAATTCCTGCCGCTCCATCTTCGCCGAGGCGGTGTTCAACCACCTGGCGCCGACCGGGTGGCGCGCCCTGAGTGCCGGCAGTCATCCGGCGAACCAGGTCAATCCCCGTGCGCTTGCCCTTCTGAAGCGGGAGGGCGTCTCCACGGAAGGCCTGCACACCAAGTCCTGGGACTCTCTGCCGGAGACGCCAGACATCGTCATCACCACCTGTGCCGATGCCGCCGGCGAGGTCTGTCCCGCCTACCTGGGTCCGGTCCTCAGGGCCCACTGGGGTGTGGATGATCCCGCGCGAGTGAGCGGGACGGATGCCGGGATCGAGGCGGCCTTCGAGCAGGCCTACCGTACCCTGCGCCGGCGCATTGAGGCCATGCTGGGTCTGCCGCTGGACGAGCTGCGACGCGAACCTATGCATTTGAAGACAGAGTTGGAGCGTATCGGTCAGCTCTGATGAATGAACATTAACCACATTTTCAGGAGTATCCCGATGAAAACGATTCAGGTCTTTGATCCCGCCCTGTGCTGCAGCACGGGCGTGTGCGGTGTGGATGTGGACCAGCAATTGGTGGATTTTTCGGCCACGATCCGCTGGGCCCAGCAGAACGGCTTGACCATCGAGCGCTTCAACCTGGCGCAACAGCCCATGGCCTTTGCCGAAAATCCGGTGGTCAAGGAGTTTCTGGAGATCAAGGGCGAGCAGGGTTTGCCCCTGGTGCTGGTGGAGGGGGAGATCAGGCTTTCCGGGCGCTATCCGGAACGCGCCGAACTGGAACAGTGGTCGGATGCCCCAGGTCCGGAGTCCCTGTTCACCGTTCAGGTAGCAGAGCTGGTCGCCATCGGCGCCGCCATTGCCGCCAATTGCGAGCCCTGTTTCAAGTACCACTATGGTGAAGCCCGCAAGCTGGGTGTGAGCCATGAGGATATGCGTCGTGCTGTGGACCTGGCCCAGAAGGTCAAGGACACACCCGCCCGTGCCATGCTGGATCTGGCCGGACGCTACCTGGAGTCCAAGCAGGAATCGTCGGGCGACAGGTCTGCGGCGGGTGCTTCTGCAAATCCGGCCCCTGCTTCCTGTTGCGGTGGTTCGAGCGAAGAGCCCACTGCGCCTGCCGCCAAATGCTGCTGAGTTCCGCCGCTTGAGAGGATTGTCATGAAATTTCTCGATTCACCGCCGCGTTTTCTGTTCTTCACCGGTAAGGGGGGCGTGGGCAAGACCTCCACCGCCTGTGCCACGGCCATCCATATGGCAGGGCAGGGCGCCAAGGTGCTTCTGGTCAGCACCGACCCGGCCTCCAACGTGGGACAGGTGTTCGGCGTGGAGATCGGCAACAGGGTGACGGCACTGGACGAAGTGCCCGGCCTGTCTGCCCTGGAGATCGATCCCCAGGCGGCAGCCGAGGGTTATCGCCAGCGCATCGTCGGTCCGGTGAAGGGTGTGTTGCCCGATTCGGTGGTCAAGGGCATCGAGGAGCAGCTCTCCGGGGCCTGTACCACCGAGATCGCCGCCTTTGATGAGTTCACGGCCCTGCTGACCGATGCGACCCTGCTGGATGGTTTCGATCACATCGTGTTCGATACGGCGCCAACAGGGCATACCATCCGCCTGTTGCAGTTGCCGGGTGCCTGGAGCGGTTTCCTGGAGGCGGGCAAGGGGGACGCCTCCTGTCTCGGACCCCTGGCTGGACTGGAGAAACAGAAGGCCCAGTACAAGTCGGCGGTAGATGCCCTGTCAGACCCCGAGCGCACTCGCCTGGTCCTGGTGGCCCGCGCCCAGGCCGGTAGCCTCAAGGAAGTGGTGCGCACCCACGAGGAACTCAAGGCCATCGGCCTGAGCCGCCAGTACCTGGTGATCAACGGGCTGATGCCCGAGACCGAAGCGCTCGCCGATGACCTGGCCCGTGCCATCTATGATCGTGAGCAGGCGGCGCTGGCCGCCATGCCCCGGGTGCTGCAGGATCTGCCCAGGGACGAGATCGATCTGAAACCCTTCAACCTGGTGGGCCTCGAGGCCCTGGGTCAGCTGCTGAACCCGCAGGCCCCGCAGACGGGTTCGTCCGAGGAGTCTGATGTCTCCCTGAAGGCACCGCATTTGTCCTCGTTGATCGATGAGATTGCCGCTGATGGTCATGGCCTGGTGATGGTCATGGGCAAGGGCGGGGTGGGCAAGACCACCATCGCGGCGGCCGTCGCCGTCTCCCTGGCTCGGCGGGGGCTCGATGTGCACCTGACCACCTCTGATCCGGCGGCACATCTGTCCGAGACCCTGGCGGACGAGTTGGAAAATCTGAGCGTGAGCCGCATCGATCCCAGGGAGGAAACTGAGCGTTATCGTCTCAAGGTGCTGGAGAGCAAGGGCGCGAAGCTCGATGAACAGGAACGGGCCCTGCTGGAGGAAGACCTGCGCTCACCCTGCACCGAGGAGATTGCCGTGTTCCAGGCCTTTTCCCGGATCATTCGCGAGGCGGGCCGTAAATTCGTGGTCATGGACACGGCGCCCACCGGCCACACCCTGCTGCTACTGGACGCCACGGGTGCCTACCACCGGGAGATCGCCCGACAGATGGGGGGCACGAAGGGTGTGCACTACACCACGCCCATGATGCAGTTGCAGGATCCCGCACAGACCAAGATGCTCATCGTCACCCTGGCAGAGACGACCCCTGTGCTGGAGGCGGAGTCCCTGCAGCAGGATCTGCGCCGGGCCGGTATCGAGCCCTGGGGCTGGGTGGTCAACAACAGTATCGCGGCCAGCTACACCCGCTCGCCGTTGCTGCGCCGACGGGCCCACAACGAGCTGCCCCAAATCCGTGAGGTGTCCGAACGGCTTTCGACCCGCCATGCGGTGGTCCCGCTGCTGCAGGAGGAGCCTGTGGGTGTCGAGCGCCTGCTGCGGATGACGCAAGCCGATCGTTCCAATGCTGAAACAACTCGAGAGGCGGAAGCCCGGTCATGAGTCAGAATGTTGCCAACGATGAGGTGCCCGTCAGCCAGGGCATGGGGTTCTTCGAGCGTTACCTGACCGTATGGGTAGCCCTTTGCATCGTCGCCGGCGTGGCCCTGGGGCAGTTGTTGCCAGTGGTGCCCGAGACCCTTGCGCGCTGGGAATACGCCTCGGTGTCCATCCCGGTGGCGATCCTGATCTGGGCCATGATCTATCCCATGATGGTGCAGATCGACTTCTCGGCCATCCTGGGGGTGCGTCGGGAACCCAAGGGGCTCGGTATCACCACCACGGTCAACTGGCTGATCAAGCCCTTTACCATGTTCGCCATCGCCTGGTTCTTCCTGATGGTGGTGTTTTCCCCGTGGATCCCCGAAGAGCTGGGCCGCGAGTACCTGGCCGGCGCCATCCTGCTGGGGGCCGCGCCCTGTACCGCCATGGTGTTCGTGTGGAGCTACCTCACCCGAGGGGATGCCGCCTATACCCTGGTACAGGTGGCAGTGAACGACCTCATCATGTTGTTCGCCTTCGCGCCCATCGTGGTGTTGCTGCTGGGGGTCTCCAACATCATCGTGCCCTGGGAGACGGTGGCATTGTCCGTGCTGCTCTACATCGTCATCCCGTTCGCGGCCGGCTATCTCACCCGGGTGCTGTTGATACGTTCAAAGGGTATCGAGTGGTTCGACAACGTGTTCATGAAGCGCCTGGCGCCAGTCACCCCCATCGGCCTGCTGGTCACCCTGGTGCTGCTGTTTGCCTTCCAGGGCGAGACCATCCTCAACAACCCGTTCCACATCCTGTTGATCGCGGTGCCGCTCACCATTCAGACCTTCCTGATCTTCTACATCGCGTATCGTTGGGCCAGGGCCTGGAAGGTGCGTCATGCCGTGGCCGCGCCTGGCGCCATGATTGGTGCCAGCAACTTCTTCGAGCTGGCCGTGGCCGCGGCCATTGCCATGTTCGGCCTGCAGTCGGGGGCGGCGTTGGCCACGGTGGTGGGCGTTTTGGTGGAGGTTCCCCTGATGCTGGCCCTGGTGCGCTTCGCCAACCGCACGCGGCACTGGTTCCCTGATGAGGGGGCGCCCCAACCGGGATGAGCACCGTCAGCTTGAGCACCCAGGCCCGGGACTGGCTGCTGGGCAGAGGCGGCGAAGTGACCCTGCGCGCCTCGCCGCGCCACGGCTGTTGCGGTGGGCATGCGGCGGTGCCGGTGGCCGAGGTGGGAGTGCCAAAGGCCCGTGAGGACTACACTGAGCAGGAAATCGACGGCGTGCGTATCTATCTGCAGCGCGGCCTGGACAATGGTCCCTACCGGATCGAGCTGGAAGGTTTTCTCAGCCTGCGTCGCCTAATAGTTCAAGGCGCGGTGGGTCGTTGGACAAACAAGACATGAATCGCATACAGGAATCGGGAGTCGCACATGTTTGAACATATCCTGGTGGCCGTGGATTTCTCCCCCGCCTGGCAACGTCTCAAGGCACAGCTCGATCGCCTCAAGGCCCTGGGTTGCCGCCGCTTGACCCTGGTGCATGTCATCGCCTCCGGTTATACCCAGGCACCGGAGCTGGCCCATCGCGAACATTACGAGCAGCGTCTCACCGAGGCTTCAGAAGCGCTGCGCGCCCAGGGTTTCGAGGTGCATGCCGAGGTCTGCGTAGGGCAGGTCGCCGTCGAACTCAAACGCGTGGCCCGGGAACGCCATGCGGGCGTGATCCTGGCAGGCAGCCACGGTCATAGCACCCTGCGCGACCTGCTCCTGGGCAGCACGGTGCTGGAGCTGGCACGCCAGACGGATCGCCCCCTGCTGCTGGCACCCATCGATGAATCCGTGGCGCTGCCGGTGACCCCGGTATGCCGCCCCTTACTCGCCACCGACGGCTCTGCCGCAGCCTCTGGTGCCGAGGCCGCCTTCATCAAGCTTCTGTCTCATTGCCAGCGGGGTGTGCTGGTGTCCGTGGGCCGGTGGGAAGAAAAGTCCGGCCATGAAGAGGAGCGCTCACGACTCGAAGCCCATGTGAAGGCGCTGGCCGCACAGGCGCCGGCAGCGGGATTCGAGTCGGTGCTGCTTGGGCGGGGCAGGCCCTCGGAGGAAATCGCCCGGGTGGCCGAGGAAAAATCCGCAGATCTCATCATCGTCGGCAAGCGCGGCCACAATCCCTTGACCGACATGCTGCTGGGCAGCACCGCCGAGGCGGTGTGCCGCAGTGCACGGCGGTTGGTGTTGCTGGTGCCATCACGCTGATGACGAAGAACAGAGCGCTGGAGAGTTGAAATGACGAATCAGGAATCGAGACTGCGTGTGCCGGAGCTGGAAACCGGCTTCATGAATGACGAGCATCATGAAGCGGCCCGGCTGATGGATCGGGTACTCGACCTGTGTCGGGATGGTTCAGCGCCCGAACTGGCCGATGCCTTCGAGGCCTTCGTGACGCTCAACCGGGCGCATTTCGCCAGTGAGGATGCACTCATGGAACAGGTGGGCTTTCCCCAAACGGAATACCACCGCCAGGAGCATGCCAGCCATCTGGCCCGTTGGGAGGAGATGCTGTCGGGCCTTCGCCAGGGGGAGATAGCGATACCTGCCTTCTCGGACGCCCTGGAAAGGGACGTGCTGCCCTGGTATCAGCGCCATTTCACAACGATGGATGCCCTGGTGTCCAAGTTTTCCCATATGAAGGCGCATGGCTAGTCACCAAGGCTTGCGAGAATTCCTGTGCTCTCTATATCTTTCGCTCACCGTTGCTTTCCGGGCCATGGGGTGGGCTATGCTCGCTGTCTCTCACCGTTGTGTTTCGGCTCATAGGGCGGGCACGGCCCGCCCTATTGTCCAAGTTTGCCCAGACGAAAGTGCGGGGCTAGGAATGGCTCGCGGCGGCCAGTTCCTCGGCTGTCGCGGCGCGCACCTCCAGCACCTTGACCGCCACCCGCAGGGTGCGACCCGCAAGGGGGTGGTTACCATCCAGGATGGCGCCCTTGTCCGTGAGCCGAACCACGCGTAGCTGAAACGTGCCACGCTCACCCTGGGTGTAGAGCGGCTGCCCGGGCGTCAGCGGCGTGTCGACGGGCAGGTTCTCCCGCACAGCCTCGAACACCAGTTCCGGACGATGCTCACCGTAACCGAGCACGGGCGGTATGGTGACTTCCCCTACGAAACCAGGCTCCAGTCCGTGCAGCGCATTGGAGAGTCCAGGGATGCTGGCTTGCTGATAGCCATGGAGATAGGTCACCGAGCTCACCTCTGGCAATCCTGATTCAAGTGTGAGGG
>JBHEOJ010000055.1:0-13311 GCA_046260855.1 Thioalkalivibrio sp. | reverse complement strand
ACGCCTAACGCCTAACGCCTAACGCCTAACGCCTAACGCCTAACGCCTAACGCCTAACGCCTAACGCCTAACGCCTCACCTAAGCATCCGGTTTCCACGTCCTTCGGCGTATCTTCCAGCACCGATGCGGCGGGTGGCGCCGAAAGTCTTCCGGCGTGGTCTTTTTCGTGATGTCCTCCAGTTCGCAGGGGATGAGTTCGTTTTCCAGAAGTTTGAAGCTGCGCTTGTTGTTGGAAAAATAGAGCACACCGTCGGCGCTCAGCAGGCTCAGGGCCCGGTTGATCATCCAGGGGTGGTCGCGCTGTACGTCCAGGGTGCTGTCCATGGCCTTGGAGTTGGAGAACGACGGCGGGTCCATGACGATCAGGTCGAAGCGTTCCTCGATGCGCGAGGACTGTTCCAGCCACTCCATGACATCGCAGCGTTCCAGCCGGTGTTCGGGCCGGTCCAGGCCATTGAGCCGAAGATTTCTGCGGGTCCAGTCCTGATAGGTGTTGGAGAGGTCCAGGGTGAGTGAACCGCTGGCGCCACCAGCGGCGGCGTGTACCGTGAAACTGCCGGTGTATGCGAACAGGTTCAGCAGGCGCTTGTCCCTGGCCTGTTCCCGCACCAGGGCCCTGGTGAGCCGGTGATCCAGGAACAGGCCCGTGTCCAGGTAGCGGTGCAGATCCACCTCGAACTTCAGCCCGTCTTCGTGCACCACAAAGGGCGCCGGCGGATTGCCCGTGGCCTCGTATTGATCCGTGCCTTTCTGCCGGCGTCGCACCTTTAAGGCCAGCTCTACCGGGGGGATTTCAAAGAGCCCCGCCACTGTCTCGCGCACCGCATCCACCCAGGCATCGTAAGTGGTCTCGTCCGCCTCCCAGCGGGTCTCGTAGGCCTGCACATGGGGACGTCCTGCGTACACGTCGATGGCCACGGGAAACTCCGGCAGGTCACGGTCATAGAGGCGAAAGCACTCGATCCCCTGGCGGCGTGCCCATTTGGACCAGTGGCGCAGGTTCTTGGTGAGGCGGTTCTTGAAGGGCGTGGAGTCGATCATCGAAGTGGCAAGTGGCAAGTGGCAAGTGGCAAGTGGCAAGTGGCAAGGATACACCCTGCACCCGCGCACTTCCCCCAGGGAAGCGGCGCGTTTTACCTTGCCACTAGCCACTAGCCACTAGCCACTAGCCACTAGCCACTGCCTTAATCCCCTCGGTCTCTGTGTTGATACCGTGCTGTCTAGGCCGCACCATCTGCTGATGCAAAAACTAGAGTCACTGAAGTTCGTCAATTCCTATGCGCGACTGGCGGAGGCCTTTTACGACAGGCCACCGCCTGCGCCGTTTCCCGAGCCCTACCGGATCGCATTCAATGAGCAGGCGGCGGCCCTGATCGGGCTGGATCCCGAAGAGGCCCATCGCGCCGAGTTCGTCAACGCCTTTACCGGCCAGGTGCCCCTGCCGGGAATGGAACCGGTGTCCATGATCTATGCGGGTCACCAGTTCGGCGTCTACGTCCCCCAGTTGGGGGATGGTCGTGCGGTCCTGCTGGGGGAGGTGAAAACCCCCGAGGGACAGCGCTGGGAGCTGCAGCTCAAGGGCAGTGGTCCCACCCGATTTTCCCGTGGCGCGGATGGGCGCGCGGTGTTGCGCTCCACCATCCGAGAATACCTGGCCAGCGAGGCCATGCACGGGCTGGGCATCCCCACCACCCGGGCGCTGACCATCCTGGGCAGTGACATGCCCGTGTACCGGGAGCGGGTGGAGTCGGCGGCGATCCTGGTGCGCATGGCCCCCAGTCATGTGCGCTTCGGCAGCTTCGAGTACTTTGCCCATTCGGGCTATGGGGAGCGTCTCCAGGAGCTGGCCGATTACGTGATCGCCCATCACTACCCGGCGCTGGCGGAGCACCACAATCCCTATCTGGGGTTGCTGGAGACGGTGGTGGAACGCACCGCCGGGATGGTGGCCCGTTGGCAGGCGGTAGGCTTTGCCCACGGGGTGATGAACACCGACAACATGTCCATCCTGGGGCTCACCATCGATTACGGCCCCTACGGTTTCCTGGATGCCTACGCGCCGGGCTTCATCTGCAACCATTCCGATCATCGCGGCCGCTATGCCTTCGACCAGCAGCCGCGTATCGCCTGGTGGAACCTGGCCTGTCTGGCCCAGGCGCTGTTGCCGCTGCTCGATGAGGACGAGCCGGCGGGCGTGGAACTGGCCAAGGGGGTCCTGGATCGCTACAACGAGTTGTTCGCCAAGGCCTGGCTGGAACTCATGGGGGCCAAGCTGGGGTTTGTGGAGTCCCAGGCCCAGGATCACGAACTGGTCAATCGACTACTGTCCCTCATGCAGGACAGTGCTGTGGACTACACCCGGTTCTTTCGTGCCCTGGGTCACTTCCATGAGGCCGACTGGCTGGCGGACCTGCGTGCTGCGTTCAGAGAACCGCAGGCCTTTGATGCCTGGATCGCGGACTACCGCGCCCGCTTGGCCGGTGAAGGTCGTGACGACCAAACGCGGCTTGCTCACATGCTGTCCGTGAATCCCAAGTATATCCTGCGCAGCTATCTGGCCCAGATGGCCATCACGCGGGCCGAACAGGACAGGGACTTCAGTGAGGTGGACCGTCTGCGACGCCTGCTGGAGCGGCCCTTCGACGAGCAGCCTGAGATGGAGGCCTATGCAGGCCTGCCGCCGGACTGGGCGGACGAGATCGTGGTGAGTTGTTCGTCGTAGGGCCAGCGGTCACGTAGGCCGGATAAGCGCAGCGCATCCGGCATGGCCAAACATCGATGCCGGATGCGGCTGCGCCTTATCCAGCCTACGGGTTACTGTGAGCTCTGTGGCAAGAGCCTTTCAGAGCACTCATGCCACAGAGATCACAGAGGGCACAGAGGGCACAGAGAAAAATGCACATGTGCGGATTACGGGCGCGTCATGCGCAGTGGTTATAATGCCTGCCTCATTCATTGCCCCGGACCTGTCATGTTCAGCCAGGAGCAGATCGACGCACATCGTGAACGCCTGGAGCAGGTGGTGGCCACGGTGCACCACTTCTCCGCCGCCATCTTTATCCTCACCTTCATCGGCTACGGCGTGGCGGTCTACCTCTGGTTCCAGGATCAGACCTGGCCCGGGCTGATAGTGGCCACCCTGAGCTATCTGTTCTTTCGCCAGTTCCGCAGTCTGTCCATGGGGCTTGCACGCATGAAGCTGCGCGACCGCGAAGGTTTCTCCGAGACCTGGGACATGCTGGACGAGGCCATGAAATCCGAACGCGCCCAGGCCGTGCTACTAGCCGTCGAGTCCCGCCTGCGGGCGCCGAGGGAGGTAGGCTGAAGGCGATTTACCACGAAGCAACGAAGGGCACGAAGGAAATATTGATTGTAAAGCTTCGTGCCCTTCGTGTGCTTCGTGGTTAAAGCCTTTTCATTACAACCGGATCGGTTCACCGCAACCCGCGCTTAGCACACGGTTGAGGGTGTCGTTCAGGCTTTCGCCGGTGCGGTCGTTGAGCCAGGCCTTTTTGTCGGCGTCGTAGCCGAAATGGGCCGGCCCCTCCGGGGAGGCAAGCCAGAGCTGGCTGGCGGCCTCCTGGCGGTTGAGGATCAGCTTGCCGCCGTCCTCGAATTCCATGTTCAGCACCCCGTCGATGATGTCCATGTCCAGGTCCGCCAGGGCGTCGAATTCGCTCATGCGCTCGAGCAGGGATTCCAGGGTCTGTTCCGCGTGCAGGGAGAAGGAGATGTCGGTCATGGTGAAGGTGTCTCTGTGAGAGTTTAGAAGTGGCGGGGTTCAGCTCGCCTTGAGGCCTTTCCAGGCGATCCACGTGAACATGAGCCAGGCGATGATGAAGGCGGTGCCGCCCAGGGGCGTGATGGCGCCCAGCCAGCGCAGGCCGGTGAGGGCCATCAGGTAGAGGCTGCCGGAAAACAGCACAATGCCTGTGAGCATCAGCAACCCGATGGCACGGGCCCCGGCCTGGGGCAGGTGGCGATACAGGGCACCCAGCACCAGCAGCCCCAGGGCGTGGTAGACGTGATATTGCACGCCCGTGTGCCAGGCCGTCAGCATGGCGGGTTCCAGGCTCTGGCGCAGTCCATGGGCGCCAAAGGCGCCCAGTGCCACGGCCAGGGCCATGAGGGCCGTGCCGCTGGTGATGAACAATCGTTGCATGTCGGGTCCCGTATCAGGTGAGGCCCCGATTATAGGGCACCTCTAATTATTCTGGGTGCGACAGATTGGATGCTCAGATTCGTGCTATCAAGGCGCAAATCGCACGTAATAGTGAGCTATTGCGAAGATTTGCAACGCCGAGAGCGCGGATTTGAGTATCCAGGATGCGTGCTCATGAATATTTAGAGGTGCCCTATAATGGCCCCCATCGCTCAAACCAGTGGAGAACGCCCATGCCCTCTTTCGATGTGGTGTCCGAGGTGGACATGCAGGAACTGCGCAACGCAGTGGATCAGACCCAGCGGGAGGTGGATACCCGCTACGATTTTAAGGGTACCGCGGCGGCCATCGAGCTCAAGGAGATGGAGCTGACCCTGTTCGGCGATGCCGAATTCCAGGTGGAGCAGGTGATGGATATCCTGGTACAGAAGATCGCCAAGCGGGGCATTGACGTGGGCTGCCTGGAGCCCGGCAAGCTGGAAGAGGGCGGCGGCAAGGCCCGGCGGGTGGTCAAGGTGCTGGCCGGTATAGAGACCGACACCGCGCGCAAGATCGTCAAGCTTATCAAGGAGGCCAAGCTCAAGGTCCAGGCCGCCATCCAGGGCGACAAGGTGCGCGTCACCGGCAAAAAGCGCGACGACCTGCAGGAGGTCATCGCATTGCTACGCCAGTCGGATGTTGGAATCCCCCTGCAATACGACAACTTCCGGGATTGAAGGAAATCGCAGAGATAAGATCAAAGAGGCAAGAAAAAGCCGTTTTTAACTTGCCTCTTGTATTTTGCCTCTATCGCCCTCATTCCATATCGCTGTCCACATCCCGTCCCGGTATCCAGCCCGCCTCCCGGGCGCGCTTGATGGCGGCATCGTGGATGCGGGTGTGCTTCTCGCGCAGTTCCGGGGGCAGGCGGCTCACCATGTGGCCGTAGGGTTCCCAGGCGACGCTGACCTTGTCGTAGAGCATCTGCACGTCGGCCAGATTCCAGCCCTCGCAGGTCTCGTCTTCGGGGATCAAGCCGAAGACCCAGGAGTCCTTGATGATCATGCCAATGGTGGTCATGCCGCCGTGCAGGTCGTTGTAGATGCCCACATAGGTTTCTGAACTGCGATTTCTCATGCTGATAGGGTTTCCGAGTGTGCTGTGAATAGAGGGCAGCTCTAATTATTCTGAGTGTGCAAGATGCGTGCTCACGAATAGTTAGAGGTGCCCCAGAGCGTATTCTACGCGCCGGGGCAAATGAGGGACATGTTCCGATGGATTTGAGTGGAGAGACATGATGGGCCAGATCCGCTCCAGGCGGCTTTACTATCGGGTGCTCCTCAAGCTCATGGCGCTGGTCCTGGTGCTGTTTATCGTCCAGGCCATGGTCAGGGCCTTCTTCAGCAACCCGGAGACCGATATCCGCCTTGCCCTGGGTGTTGACCTGGCCGAGCTGGTGCCGGGCGAGATGCGGCGCCTGGACTGGGCCGGACGGGAGCTGCTGGTGTTGCGCCGCAGCGAGGCCATGAAGGCAGCGAACGCCGCCCACGAGGATCAGCTTTATGACCCGAACTCCCGGTTGAGCAACCAGCCCCGGGAGGCCCGCAACCCGGGCCGCAGCCTGGTGCCGGGGTATTTCATCGCCTTTGCCCAGGGCACGGATCTGTCCTGTCCCGTGGACCTGGTGTCCCCCGAGGTGGCCGCCGAGGCAGGCTGGGGCGGTGGATTCACCGATCGCTGCCGGGGCTCCCGCTACGACTTCGCCGGCCGCGTCTACGACGGCCAGCCCGCCCGGCGCAACCTGGAAATCCCCCCCTACCGGGTGGAGGGGTCTCGTATCGTGCTGGGCGAATAGTCTAGTTAAGGCGCTCAACGCAAAGAACGCGGAGACGCAAAGGCCGCAAAGAAGATCATTGGATGAAAAATCTTCGCGTCCTTTGCGTTAACTGCTGAGTTTGCGTTTTTTCTTCAGCCCGTCAGGTAGATATCGAAGCGGGTGGTCTTGCCGGGGATATGGTGGCTGGGTTTGCGCCCCGCCAGGGGCTCGGCGCGGGCGGGGCGCTTGACCACCACCCGACGTCTCGCGGCCTTGAGGGCCGCCTCGAGCAGGGCGTCGGCGTCGGTGTCGTCGCCCACCAGGGCACGGAACACGCGCATCTCCTTTTTCACCAGGGCGCTCTTGTCCCGGTGGGGGTACATGGGGTCCAGGTAGACCACCTCAGGCAGCGAGGTCTCATCCAGACTGGCGAGCCAGTCCCGGGCGTTGCCCGTGACCAGGTGCATGCGCGCGACGGTCTCTGCCAAGTCCGCCTCCCGGGCGGCCCGCTCCAGCCCGTCGGCCAGTAGGGCCGCGATCACCGGTTCCCGCTCCAGCAGGGTCACCTGGCAGCCGAGACTGGCGAGCACAAAGCCATCCCGGCCCAGGCCGGCGGTGGCGTCCACCACGTCGGGCCGTGACTCGCCCTTGATACCCACGGCCCGGGCCAGAGGTTCACTGCGCAGGCTGATGCGGGCCTGGCGATAGCCCTGGCGCCCGGTCACGAAGTCCACCTGGATGGGGCCGGGGGCCTCAGGGCCAGTGAGCGCCAAACTCAGGCCTTGTGCGGTGAGTTTCAGCACCAGGGGGCAGTCGGGGGTGCCATGCGGGCACAGGGGCAATGCCAGGTCCTCGGCCAGGCTGAGTGCGCGGGTGCGCAGGGAGTCGGCGTCGAATGTGATGCAGGTGCGGGCGGGTGAGCTTGTCACGAGCAATCAGTAATGGGGGGGTGGGGGTTCCTGGGATGGATCGATCCCGGGACCCTCCATGGCCTCCGCCAGACGCAGGCGCAGGTTCTCGATCTGATGCTGGAGCGTCTCGATGCGCGCCTGCTGCTCGATGACGATCTGGTTCAGGGACTGGACCGTGTCGTCCTGATGGGAGAGACGGATCTCCAGTTCCGTGATACGGGGTTCCAGGGTGTCGATCATGGGCAGGGTTCCTGTGTCACACCACACGGCGGGGTTCGCCCGCCATGAAGGCCTGGATGTTCTCGCTGACCTGGTCAATGACCCGCTGGCGGGACTCACGCGCGGCCCAGGCGATGTGGGGGGTAATGATCAGATTGGGGATGTCCGGGGCCAGCAGGGGGTGGTCGCCGTTGGGCGGTTCATGGTCCAGCACGTCGATGCCTGCGCCGCCGATAATGCCCCGGCGCAGGGCCTCGGCCAGGGCGGCATTGTCCACCACCGCGCCCCGGGCGGCATTGATGAGCAGGGCGTCGGGCTTCATGGTGGCCAGGGCCTGGGCGTCGATCAGGTGATGTGTCTGTTCCGTGAGCGGGCAGTGCAGGCTCAGGATGTCGGATTTGGCCAACAGGCGGTCCATGGGCAGACGATCGGGGTCTTTGTCGGGGGAGATCAGGCTTTGCGCCACCCGGACCCTGAGGCCGAAGCACTCGGCGCTGCGCGCTACGGCTTGGCCGAGCACGCCGTAGCCGACGATGCCCAGGGTCAGTCCGCTGAGCTCGCGGATGGGGTGGTCCAGCAGGCAGAACTGGCGGCTGTCCTGCCACAGGCCCCGGGCCACGTCCCGCTGGTAATCCTGCAGGCGCGTGGTCAGGGCCAGGATCAGGGTGAACACATGCTGCACCACCGAGTCGGTGCCGTAGTCGCGCACGTTGCACACGGTGATGCCGCGCTCTCGGGCCGCCTCGAGGTCCACGTTGTTGGTGCCCGTGGCGGCTACGCAGATTAGCTTGAGTTTCGGGGCCGCCTCCATGGCGGCCCGGTCCACTACCACCTTGTTGGTGATCACCACCTGTGCCTGCGCGATGCGCCCGGCCACCTCGGATGCCTCGGTGAAGGGGTGCACATCCCAACGGGGTAGGGCGGCGCGCAGGCCCGCGAGGTCGAGATCGTCGCGGTCCATGGTCTCCAGGTCCAGCAGGACGCCGTGTCGGATCATGGTGTGCCTCTTTAACGCAGAAGGGCCCCGCCAAGGCGGGGCCCTTCTGATTCTAGCCGCTGAGTAGGGACTCAGTTGTCACCGCTGAAGGCATGGAACAGGTTCAGCAGGTGCAGGAACAGCACGTAGATGTTGGCGTACAGGGACACCGTCATCATCACATAATTGGCGTTGCCGTCGTGGATCATGCGGCTGGTATCAAACAGGATGGCCGCCGAGACTACCAGCACCGCCGCCGCCGAGATGGCCAGGGACAGGGCGGGCAGACCCAGGAACAGGTTGGCCACGATGGCCGCCAGGATGACCAGGAAGCCCACGAACACAAAGCCGCCCAGGAAGCTGAAGTCCTTGCGGGTGGTGACTGCGTAGGCGGACAGGGCTACGAAGGTCACTGCGGTGGTACCCAGGGCTCCCATGACGATTTCGGAGCCGTTGGGCAGGCTCAGATACAGGGACACGATGGGGCCCAGCACGTAGCCCATGAAGCCGGTGAACAGGAAGGTCAGCGGCAGGCTCCAGATGCTGTTGCGTACCGCGTTGATCAGGAACGGACCGCCAATGAATACGGCGATCATCAGGATCCAGTTGACGGGCTGGGCCCCGGTAGACATGGCCACAAAGGCCATGACGGCGCTGAAGGCCAGGGTCATGGACAACAGCATGTAGGTGTTGCGGATGACCTTGTTGGTGGCCAGGGTGCTGCTTTGGGCACGCGCCGTGGACAGTCTTTCGGTCTGCATTGTCTATTCTCCGTTTCTGGTGATTTCCAGTGGTAGTGCTAAGGTACCCGATTCCCGTGGCAGGTTCAAAGAATCATGGGGCAACCGGCTGATTGTTGTGGGTTTTGCCGGTATGCGGGTAAGATAGCTGCCCCGGCCCCCAACCCTCCCCCGCGATGCGGGAGAGGGCGAATGGACCGAGGCATGCGCACGGAAAAGGCCGTTTCCATACCATCGTGGTGGAGCCCTGGGGCAGTTTCAGAGAGGTGGCAGAGCGGTTGAATGCACCGGTCTTGATTGAGGTCGCCCGGAGCGACCGATAACCGCCCGATAGGGCGGGCCCCGCAGGGGTCAGAGAAGAAGTTTCGGAGAGGTGGCAGAGCGGTTGAATGCACCGGTCTTGAAAACCGGAGACGGGGTAACTCGTTCGTGGGTTCGAATCCCACCCTCTCCGCCATACAAATGCAAAGGGCCCCCGGTAGTTTCGGGGGCCCTTTGCATTTGTATCTCTGGTGAAGTTGGATTCGAACCCACGAACATAGACACAAGGGTTCGACCAAGTCGGCAGGAAGCCGATCTGATATCGCGCGGATGCGCGATATCCCGAAGGGGCGAGGGCCAGGGAGGGCCCGAGTCAATCCCACCCTCTCCGCCATACAAAAGCAAAAGGGCCCCTGAAACTGCCGGGGCCCTTTTGCTTTTGTGGCTTCACCTTACTGCGCGGGCTCCATGCTCATCAGCGTGTATTCGCCGTCCAGGACCGCAGCGGCCAGGGCGAGGGCGAGGGTGCGGGTCTGGGGCTCGCCATCACCCGTTCCATCGTCGAGGCCCACGGCGGGCGCATCGACGTGGCCTGCGAAGGGGGCTTTACCCGCTTCAGTCTGTACCTGCCCGGGGATTAGCCGTCACGGTGAGCCCTGTCTGGCTGATCAGCCGATCACTGACCACCACTGAGCAGCAGCTCATAGAGTGCCCGGGTCTCTGCCCCCTCAGGTGGCTCGATGCGTACATGCCAGACCGGGGCCGGGTGATCCGGGCTCCATGCGCTGTGGATCATCAGCCCCTGATAAGGCCCCTGGCCGCAAATCTCACCCAGGACCAGACGGCCATGGGGGTCAGGGTATAAAAGGGTCTGGAATTCGGGGGCGGGCGGCGGCGGGAGCCAGTGACCCTCCCCTCCGCTTTGGCTGAATCCCTCGCTGGATGCCTGGAGCCGGTCGCCGAAGCGTCTCTTGAGCACGGGTGGGCCAGACGATAGGGCAGGCCCAGTGCGGCGGCGATATCGGCGCGGGCCTCGTCCAGGGCCCGGGTGGCGGATCTGAACTTGCGTCGCTGTCTAAATCGTTGCACCAGGCCCACGGCGGTGTTCAGTCCCGTGCCTGTTTACGGATCTGCTCCCGTTCCAGTTCCAGGATGGCCTGCAGCAGTACACGCTCGGCCTGGGGCGGCAGCTGGGTGAAACGGACGCCTGCGTGCACACGCCCCTGGGTGGCATGGGTGTGGCGTATCTCCGCGGTACAGGCAATGGACCCACCTTCCGGCAGTTCCAGGGACTCGATTTCAACGACTTCCAGTTCGTCGAGGTGGCTGTTTGCCGGCAGCAGGGTGCCAAAACCACCCAGGGAGATGTCCTGGAGTCGGCCCGAGAGGGTGTTTCCATCCGCCTGGCGCAGGCGCACGGTCAGTTCCTTGCCCAGGGCCACGTAGGCTCGGAAGTGGGCGCGTTTCTGCTGGTAGTTGATGTGTTTTGGAAGGGGGCCGGCATAAAAGGCGATGCCGTTGTGTTCGCCCACGTGCATCACCTCGATGGCGAAATGGGCGGGCACGTGGTTGTGGAGTCCGAACAGATGCAAGGTCTGGCCCACGGCGATCTTCTCATGGCCCTCAACGGGCGCCAGCTCGTCCAGGAACACCAGTTCCTTCACCGGATCGACCTTGAGGATCGTGGTGTTGAAATAGCCGCGTTGATCACCGAGGCGAGCGCTCAGCAGGGCGTGGCCTGCCAGCAGTCCATCGAGCACACCCAGGATACGTCGCCGATGGGTGATCTTTTCATTCAGGCTGGCCTCCACGTCCGGCGCTGGCGGCGGCGGGGGCGGTGCAGCGGGTTCGGTCATGGCGAGACGGGACGTCTTGTCATCAGACGCCTCTGCAAGTTTATGTATTTGTTTGTAGTCATGGACAGCACGGCTTCGCCGGTCTGTCGGCCCGGTGGCAATGTATCACGGATGACGGGGCCATGGCGGCCGAAGCTCAGGCCTTGGAGATATGCCGGGAGGGGCCGCTGGAGAGGGTGTGGCCGCTGGGGCCGTAGAGTTCCGTGCGGGCATCTTCGCCGCGCAGGATATGGATGGCCTGGTCCACCTGCTGGCGCTGGGTTTCCACCACACCGCCATTGATCTGGTTGAGTCGCTTGCAGCGGCCCATGACCGTATGCAGGCGCTGCCAGACCGGGGCCATGAGGCCTTCCTCGTCCCAGGACTTCAGGCAGGCGCTCATGCCGGCGGCGTCGGTGTCAAAACCGGCCTTGCGCAGCAGTTCGCCCTGCTCACGGGTCACCCGCTCCAGGGCCTGGACCAGCTGCTGCTTCTCGGCCACCGCCTGGTTGAGCGCCTCGATATCCCGTTCGCCCAGGGCATTGCTCTCCCGCTCCAGGGCGGATTCCAGCAGGCAGGCTTCACGGACGGCCTGGGTCAGGAGCGTGTCGAGGCGTTGGGCGGAGGTGTTCATGGGATCAGAGCAGATCCTCGGCCTGCAGGAGTTTGTCGGCCACCCGCTCAGCATTAACCTGGTAGCTGCCGTCGGCAATGGCCTGGCGGATCTGGGATACCCGCTCGGCGTCCACGGCGGGCTGGGCGCTGGCGGTCTGGGTCAGATCGCTCAGGCGGCGGGCGGTGTCCGTGAGGGTGACCTGATCGCTGCCACCGCTGGTGGCGGGGCGATCCTGGGTCTCGCCGCCCCGGGGACCACGGTTGTCAGACACGGTCCGACCGTCGCCTGTGGCGCGGGGCTGTGTCTGGGACAAGTTTTTGATATCAATGGACATTGTCTGTTCCTCGGGCCTGCTTGGCCGTTCCCTCATGACCTGGGTATCGGCCGCCCGTCGGGATTCTTGAGGCTTTTATGCGGTATTGGGTCACATTCTAACACTCACCACGCCATGGGATAGTACGATGCCCTCAACGACCCTGCGCGAGGAAAGATTGCGAACCCGGATCTGCTCGCCCCGGCTGCCGTCACCCAGGGCCTCGCCCTCGACGCGCACGGCGATGGCTGAGCCTTGCGCCAGCAGGGTGACCCGCTGGCCGCGACGCACGAGCCGCTGGGGTTCAACCATCTGCGGCGTGAGTATCGTGCCGGCCGACAGGGCCCGACGCAATACCATGTTGGTGGCCGCCTGCGGGTCGTTCAGGTAGCCGCCGGGCAGGCTGCCGACATCCTGGCGCTCAAGGCGCAGCTGGGAGGGATCCAGCAGGGTGCCTCTGGGCTGGGGTTGGGCCAGCACCAGCACATCACCCATGAGGGAGATGCGCACGGGCACATACAGGGACCAGGTGACCGGTCCGAGGCAACGCACCCCGGCGGTGCTGCTGCCGGACAGGCGGGCGCCGGGCGCCATGAAGGCCTGCAGGCCGGCCTCACACTCCCGCAGCCGGAGTCGGGGGTCGAGACGGCCCGGGGTGACATGGACCTCGAAGGCCTCGCCATGGACGGCCTGGGCCTCGGCTGCGATGAAATCACTCGCCGTGGCAAGGATGTTTTCATGGGGTTCGCTCGCCTGGGCGGCGCCCCCCAGCAGCAGGGCCATGCACAGGGCCCTGCACAGGCGTCGTCCCGGACTGCGGGCGAGGGTTTGTTTGAGTTGTGTTTGGGGCTTTGACATGGTGGCGGATCGTCTGGCGCGTCGGTTCATTGACGCATTGGCTGTCTGTAGCAATAGGGCTGCAAGACACATGCCATGGGCTGACTCAAGGATTTGCAGCCCAGGCCGATAGAGTTGTACATAATGACAGTGCGCACCTCGTCAGGTGCCACCACCTTGGGAGAGTCACATGTCCGGTGTACTGGATGAAGTCAATCGCCGCACCCAGCTGGTGGGGCAGAATCGCATGGAACTGCTGCTGTTCTATATGGGTGATAAACAGCTGTTCGGTATCAATGTATTCAAGGTGCGCGAGGTAATCCCCTGCCCGCCGCTCAAGCGCATGCCTGATTCACATTCCGTGGTGGCGGGCATTGCCCACATCCGCGGCACCACGGTCTCCCTCATCGACATGGCCAAGTCCATCGGCAAGGCGCCCTTGCCCAAGACCGAAGGCACCTTCGTGATCATGACCGAGTTCAACCGCACGGTGCAGGGTTTCCTGGTGTCTGCCGTGGATCGCATCGTGAACCTGAACTGGGATGCCATCCGGCCACCGCCCAAGGGCACGGAGATCGGCAGCTTCCTCACCGCGGTGACCAGTGTGGATGACAAGCTGGTCCAGATCGTGGATGTGGAGAAGGT
>JBHEOJ010000054.1:0-13624 GCA_046260855.1 Thioalkalivibrio sp. | reverse complement strand
AAAAACGATGAAGGGCGGAAACTCCGCCCTTCATCGTTTCGCATTGTTTACTGTCTGGGTGCCCCGGTGGGGTTGCCGAAGTAACGGAAGAAATCCGAATCCGGTTCGATGACGAACATGCTGTTATCGCCGCTCATGGTGTTGCGATAGGCGATCAGGCTGCGGTAGAAGGAGAAGAATTCCTCATCCTCACCAAAGGCCCGGGCATAGGTGTCGGCGGACTGGGCATCACCCTCGCCTCGCACCCGCTCGGCTTCTCGGTAGGCATCGGCCAGGATCACGGTCCTTTCACGGTCGGCACGGGCACGGATGCGCTCGGCGTCCTCGCGGCCCCGGGCACGGAACTCCTGGGCCACCTCCTCACGCGCGGCGCGCATGCGGTTGTACACCGACTCGCTGACCTCGTCCGGCAGGTCCATGCGGCGGATGCGCACATCGACCAGCACCACACCCAGCTCCCGAGCCGTCTCAAGGGCCTGCTGGCGCACCGCGCCCATGATGGTCACACGGTCACCCGCGACCACCTGGTCCAGGGTGTAGCGGGCAAACTCGTTACGCATGCCGTCGCGCAGGATCTGGGCCAGACGATCCTCGGCGTTACGCTCGTTGCCCCGGGTGGAGCGGAAGAATTGACCCACGTCGTCGATGCGCCACTTGGCATAGAAGTCGACAATGACGTTCTTGGCCTCACTGGTGAGGAAACGGTCGGGGGGGATATCCAGGGTCAGGACCCGGGCATCGAACTTGCGCACGTTGTTCACCAGGGGGAACTTGAAGTGCAGGCCCGGATCCAGGTCCATGGCCTTGATTTCACCCAGACTGAACAGGATCACCCGCTCACGCTCGTCCACGGTGTAGGTGGACATGGCGACCACGATGGCTGCCACAACCGCCACGACTCCGATCAGGCGAAGCATTAGCGCACCTCCCTGGCTCTGGGATCAGGGCGCGTGCCCAGATTCGGCAAGGGGGCGGGGGTGGAGCTGTCCACCCCGCGCGAGCCGGAGGTGGTCGAGCGACTGCCGCCGGTGCCGCCCTGTTGCTGCATGAACTTGTCCAGTGGCAGGTACATCAGATTGTTGCCGCCCTTCATATCCACGATCACCTTGTTGGTGCCACCAAGCACTGCCTCGGTGGTCTCCAGGTAGAGGCGCTCCCGGGTCACGTCCGGTGCGCGCTGGTATTCCACCAGCAGTTGCGAGAAGCGGGAGGCATCACCCTCGGCCCGGGCGAGCACCTGCTCGCGATAGGCCTCGGACTCCTGCTGGATGCGTGCCGCCTCGCCTCGGGCCTGGGGCACGATACCGTTGGCGTAGGCCTCGGCCTCGTTGCGGAATCGTGCCTCATCCTCACGGGCACGGATGGCATCGGCAAAGGCCTCCTGCACCGGCTCGGGGGGCTGGGCCTGCTGCATGCTCACGCTGGTCACGCTGACCCCGGTGCCGTAACTGTCCAGGGCCTCCTGGATCACCACCCGAGAACTGGTGGCGATCTCGGCGCGGCCTTCACCCAGAATGAATTCCAGGGAGTTCTTGCCCACCCGCTCGCGGATGGCGGACTCCATCACCTGGCGGGTGGTGCGATCCGGGTCGCGTACGTTAAAGATGAAGTCCACCGGATCCATGACCCGGTACTGCACCGCAACGTCCACATCGATGATGTTCTCATCAGCCGTCAGCATCAGGGCACGGTGCTGAATGCTTCGAATGCTGTCCACATCCACTCGCTCGACCGTCTCGATGGGGTAGGGCATATGCCAGTTGGGGCCCGGCGCAGCCACACTCTTGAACTTGCCGAACTGCAGCACCACGCCGCGCTGACCTTCACTGATGATGAAAAACCCGGAGGCCAGCCACACCACCACGGCCACGATGGCAATCAGGGTGATGCCGGCGGAGGCATGACGACCCATGCCGCCACCCCCGTCGCCATCACCCCCACTGCCGCCGCCACCGAACAGTCCGTTCAGACGACGGGACAGCTTGCGCATCACCTCGTCCAGGTCCGGTGGTCCGCCTTGATTGCCGCCACCACCGCCCCCGCTGCGGCCACCGCCGCCCCAGGGATCGTTGCTGTTCTTACCTGGTTCATTCCAGGGCATGGATGAATCTCCGTAATTTCAAAAGCGTTTCAGGTGCAGCTCGCGGCACCCGTGCAAGGCGGTCATTCTAGAGACCGAATCTGATTAGCGCAAAGTTGCCGGGCCGATCACGGCCAGACCGCCGCCCAGGGCGCTCAAGCCACGTGCCGGGCTTCGGCCTGTAGTTCCGGTATGAACCCGCTATCCCGGAAAAGTTCTTCCAGGCGCCGGCGCGGCAGGCGGATATGCAGGTCCAGGGCCCCTTCCGGTCCGTTGGACTCCTCGATCACTGCGCCCATCTCATACAGGGCGGCCCGCTCCCGGCCCGCCGAGGGCGGCAGCCGGCACCAGCCCTGCACCAGGGCCTCGGCAAAACGTGCCGACAGCCAGCCCAGCAGCAGGTCCACCCCCTCGCCGGTATGGGCGGAGAGATACACCCGGGCCGGGTCCCCGTGGGCGGCCTCCACCAGGCGCGGCTTGGCGTCGGGGACGGCGTCGATCTTGTTGTACACCAGGATGCGCGGCACCTCCTCGGCACCAATCTCCTGCAACACCTCGTTCACCTGCTCGATGTTGGCATCGCGCCGGGGGTCGGCGGCATCCACCACATGCAGCAACAGGCTGGCCTCACGGGTCTCGGTCAGGGTCGCCTTGAAGGCCGCCACCAGGTCATGGGGCAACTGGCGCACGAAGCCCACGGTGTCGGCGAGGATCATGGCCTGCTGATCGGGCAGGTCCACCCGGCGCAGGGTCGGATCCAGGGTGGCGAACAGCTGATCGGCGGCGTAGACGCTGGCACCGGTGAGATGATTGAACAGGGTGGACTTGCCGGCGTTGGTGTAACCCACCAGGGATACCGTGGGGATCTCGGCGCGACGGCGCGAGTGACGGCCCTGCTCGCGCTGGGCGGCCACCTTGTCCAGGCGACGCAGGATCTGCTTGATACGACCGGCGAGCAGGCGGCGGTCCGTCTCCAGCTGGGTCTCGCCCGGACCACGCAGACCGATACCGCCCTTCTGGCGCTCCAGGTGAGTCCAGCCCCGCACCAGGCGGGTGGACATGTGACGCAGCTGGGCCAGTTCCACCTGCAGCTTGCCCTCATGGGAGCGGGCACGCTGGGCAAAGATGTCCAGGATCAGTCCAGTACGGTCCAGCACCCGGCACTTGAACAGGCGTTCCAGGTTGCGTTCCTGACTGGGTGAAAGCTCATGATCGAAGATCACCACCTCGGCGCATTCGGCCTCCACTGTCTCGCGGATCTCCTCGGCCTTGCCGCTGCCCACGAACAGGCGTGGGTCCGGGCTGTGTCGCGATCCGGTGATCAGTGCTGCGGGCTCTGCGCCGGCCGAATTCACCAGTTCGGTGAATTCGGCACAGTCGTCGTCCCGAGGGGTGTCCGGCAGTTCCAGGTGTACGAGCACCGCGCGCTCGCCCTGCTGGGGTCTTTCAAACAATGGCGTACTCTTTGGGGTTCAGGGACCTGCCGGGCATCCGGATCAATCCTCCGGCTGCATATCTTCGGGCATGGTCAGTTTCACCGGCCGGGACGGCACGATGGTGGAAATGGCGTGTTTGTAGACCATCTGACTGACGGTGTTCTTGAGCAACACCACGAACTGATCGAAGGAATCGATCTGGCCCTGAAGCTTGATGCCGTTGACCAGATAGATGGACACCGGGATCCGCTCCTTGCGAAGGGCATTGAGGAAGGGTTCTTGTAAGGTCTGCCCTTTTGACATGAGCGTGCTCCTTGAGTCTAGTTGTTGTGATGTTTTGCGATCCCGTCGGACGGCGCACTCAGGCGCCGGCCCGCCGAAAAATCAGTCCTTCAGGCAGTCTAGCATAGGGCTACAGAGCTGCAGGGCCTATTGCATCACCCCTGGAAGTGGGCGCGAACCCGCTCCACGACCCTCTGCGCATCCAGCCCCTCAATCTCCAGCGTCTCCACCTGCGGGTAGCTGCGCAGCCAGGTGATCTGGCGCTTGGCCAGCTGGCCGGTGGCGGTGACGGCCTTGCGCACCATGGTCTGATAGTCCAGCTGACCTCCGAGATGGGCCCAGACCTGGCGGTAGCCCACCGCGCGAATGGCCGGCAGCGACGGATTCAGGTCCTTTCTCCTATGTAGGGTCTCGACCTCGGGAATCAAGCCCAGTTCCAGCATTTGTTCAAAACGCCTTGCGATCCGTGCCCGAAGCGCCGCCCGGTCGGCAGGCATCAGGGCCAGGCGCAGCAGCCTGTAGGGGAGCCTGGATGCCTGGCCGCCACCGTGAAACGCGGACAGAGGCCGGCCGGTGAGCCGGTAGACCTCCAGGGCCCGTTGCAGTCGCTGGGGGTCGTTGGGATGAATGCGCGCCGCGGACTCCGGGTCCACCTCGGCAAGCTGGCGGTGCAGGGCCTCCCAACCCAGCCGATCCGCCTCGGCCTCGATGGCCCGGCGCAGCTCGGGGTCCGCCTGGGGCAGCAGATCCAGCCCGAACTCCAGCGCACGAAAATAGAGCATGGTGCCACCCACCAACAGGGGCACCTTGCCCGCCGCCGTGATCTCGGCCATGGCCGCCAGGGCATCCTCACGGAAACGAGCAGCGGAATAGGCCTCAGATGGATCCAGGATATCGATGAGTCGGTGGGGGGCCTCGGCCAGCACCTCGGGCCCCGGCTTGGCGGTGCCGATATCCATGCCCCGGTACACCAGGGCCGAATCCACGCTGATGATCTCGCAGGGCAGCTGGCGCACGAGCTGCACCGCCAGATCGGTCTTGCCGGAGGCGGTGGGGCCCATGAGGAAGATGGCGGGGGGATGCATTGGGAAGGATGAAGGATGAAGGATGAAGGATGAAAGCATAACAGTAGGAGGCCCGGCCCCGGGCTGAATCGCGGCGCCAGACTGAAGCACAAACCGCTAAGGAACGCCTTTCCCAAGATATTCGGCCCGGGGTCAGGCCTCCTACTGGCCCCGCATGAACAACTTGTCCAGCTGATCCATGGACAATTGCACCCAGGTGGGGCGGCCGTGGTTGCACTGGCCGCTTCGCTCGGTGGCCTCCATGTCTCTGAGCAGGGCGTTCATCTCAGGCACCGTGAGCTGACGACTGGCGCGCACGGAGCCGTGACAGGCGAGGCTTGAGAGCAGTTCATTGACCGCCTCCTCCACCCTCGTGGACTCCCCGTGGGTCACCAGATCCGAAAGCACGTCGCGCACCAGGGATTCCGTGTCCGCCCGGGCCAGCAGGGTAGGCACGGCACGCACCCGCAACTGTTCAAGTCCGGCCCGGTCCAGGTCAAAACCAAAATTGCTGAAGGCCTCGCCGTGGGTCTCCACCAGATCCGCTTCCCGGCTGCTCACATTCATGTGCGCCGGCACCAGCAGGGGCTGGGACTTCAGGCCCTCGCCCCAGTAGGCGCGCTTGAGGCGTTCGTAGGTGATGCGTTCATGGGCGGCATGCATATCCACCAACACTAGGCCTTCCTGGTTCTGGGCGAGGATGAAGACACCGTGGAGCTGGGCCAGGGCATAGCCCAGGGGCGGTGCCTCTCCCTGCCCTGCCTCGGACATCGCCGGCCCCATGCCCTGGCCTGTCGCCGGCTGGCCTTCACCCGCCGGTCCCGGGTGCAGAGCACCGTAGGCCCCCATCACATCGGCCACCCGCAGGTTCAGCCCGGACTGGCTGCCGCCGCCCCAGGAACCGCCCCGGTAGGCACCCGGCCGGGCAGGATCGGCTTGCGCCTCGGGGGTGTCCATGTGGGCTGGCGCCGTGCCCTGGCCCGGGCGCAGTTCCGCCAGCACCCGGTGCAGACTGCGGAACAGGAAATCATGGGCCAGGCGGGACTCCCGAAAACGCACCTCGTGCTTGGCGGGATGGGCATTCACATCCACCAGGGCCGGATCCAGTTCCAGATACAGCACGAAGGCCGGGTGACGGCCATGGAACAACACGTCCTGGTAGGCCTGGCGCACTGCGTGGCTGATGAGCCGATCACGCACCATGCGTCCATTCACATAGAAATACTGCAGATCCGCCTGACTGCGGGAATAGGTGGGCAGGCCCAGCCAGCCATGCAGGCGCAGACCCGCCGCCTCGTGTTCGATACGCACCACCTGGGTGGCGAAGGCCTCACCACAGATGGCCGCCACCCTATCCAGTTGCTGGTCCTCGTCCTCGGCGGGGGGCAGGCGCAGGCCCGGCTTCTGGTTGTGGCTCAGTTCAAAACCCACCCGGAAACGGGACAGGGCGATGCGCCGCACCACCTCTTCCAGGTGGCCGAATTCGGTGCGCTCGGTGCGCAGGAACTTGCGCCGGGCCGGCACGTTGAAGAACAGGTCCTTCACATCCACCGTGGTGCCCGTGGGATGGGCTGCCGGCATGGGGGCCTCGAAACGGTCGCCGCCATCCCCCTGGATGGTCCAGCCACTATCCCCGTTGGGGGTGGCCGAGGTGAGGGTCAGCCGGGAGACCGAGGCGATGCTGGGCAGGGCCTCGCCCCGAAACCCCAGGCTGGCCACCCGCTCCAGGTCATCCAGGCTGGCGATCTTGCTGGTGGCGTGGCGGGACAGGGCGAGGGACAGTTCATCGCGGGGGATGCCAGTCCCGTCATCACGGATGCGTATACGCCGCACGCCCCCCTGCTCCACGTCCACCTGGATGCGGCGGGCACCGGCATCCAGACTGTTCTCCAGCAGTTCCTTGACCACCGAGGCGGGACGCTCCACCACCTCACCGGCGGCGATCTGATTGATGAGCTGGGGGGGGAGTTGGGAGATTGGCACGGAGTGGAAGTAAGAAGTGAGAATTTAGAAGTGGGAAGTGTAACCCAACGCAGGCCATCGACGCCGCGGCAAAAGCCTCGCAGCGGGCCTTCATTCCCACTTTCCAATTCACCCTTTGTACTTCTAGCTGTCTCTGCTCGGAATCACCAGCACCTGTCCCGCGTGGATGCGGTCGTTGGGCAGGTTGTTGCGTTGGCGCAGGTCGTTCAGGGAGACCTGGTAGCGGGTGGCGATAGCGGAGAGGGTTTCGCCATTGCGGATGACGTGACGGCCACGGCCGGATTCTGCCAGATACGTGCCGGGGGGGGCGTGGTTGTCGAAATAGCTGCGCAGGCCGCCCATCAGGGCCTGGGACAGGGACTGCTGGTAGGCGGAGGTGCGCAGCTTGCGCTCCTCGGCGGGGTTGGAGATGAAGGCGGCCTCCACCAGCACCGAGGGGATGTCTGGCGACTTGAGTACCGCGAAACCGGCACGCTCCACCTGGCGGCGGCGCACCTTGCCCACCCGGTGCAGGTCACCGATCAGGGCATCGGCCAGGTTGGCACTGGCCTCCAGGGTGCCGGTCTGGGACAGATCCAGCAGCACCGAGGCCAGCACGTCGTCCTTGTCGTCCAGTTTCACGCCGCCCACCAGGTCGGCGGCGTTTTCCCGCTCCGCGAGCCAGCGAGCGGCCTCACTGGTGGCGCCCCCCTGGGAGAGCATGTACACAGAGGAGCCCTGCACCCGGCGATCGGGGGCGGCATCAGCATGGATGGAAACGAACACGTCGGCGCGCTGGTCCCGGGCGCGGCGGATGCGTTCGCGCAAGGGCAGGAAGTAATCCCCGGTGCGGATCAGCACCGGCTTCATACCCGGCTCACGGGCCACCAGGCGTTCCAGGCGCTGGGCGATGGCCAGCACCACGTCCTTTTCATGGGTACCGCCGGGACCCACGGCCCCGGGATCACGCCCACCGTGGCCCGCATCGATGGCCACCACCACCTCGCGCAGACGCTGGGCGGGCTGATCCGCGGAACGCAAGGGGGCTTGCTGCGGCTGGCGGGCAAGCGCCGTGCCCTGGCGTTGCAGGTCCACCACTAGGCGATGCCCCGCCCCCTGGGCCGGGCGCAGCACGAAACTCCTGGGGTTGGCCTGTTCACGCAGGTCCAGCACCACCCGCAGATCGGTGTTGTTGCGGGGCGCGTAGCGCAGCCGAGTGACGTGGGATTCGGGCACCGAGGGCACCGACAGATCCCGGGCGCTGGCGCCTTGGATGTCGATCACCACCCGATGGGGGTCCGTGAGGGTAAACACGCTGTGTTCCACGGGGCCTGACAGATCAAACACCAGCCGGGTCTGGCCCTCATGGGCGGACAGACGGATGGCCCGCACCTGACGTCCGGCGGCCCAGAGCGCACCGGGGGCCAGCAGGGAGACCGCAGTCAACCCGGAGGTGCGCAGCAGCCCCAGCAGGAAACGTCGTCTTTGTTGATCGCTAGTCGAATGACCCACGACGGACTCCATGGAAAAATCACGAACCTGACTGATAGTGTGACCAAACAACCGGAAAATGCAAGCCTAATTTTCCAGCTATTCCATGCAGATAGACGAATTTCTTACCGCCATTTGTCAGACTTAAAAGGAACTGTCATTAAGACGTTTTGCCACAGAGGATACAGGGGACAGAACATAAGCCCACCGATATCACGCCTGGCTCCGGGCCTGGCCAGCGACGTCGTGTTTCCTGGGTCCTCTCAAAGATTTTCCCTCTGTGTCCTTTGTACCCTCTGTGGCTAACGACCTGTTTTCAATGCCTTTCAAGCGCATCCAGCCAAGCCCGCCCGGCATCGCTCAGGGCCTGCAGGCAGGCCTCGCGCCCCTCGCCGGCCACCGTCAGCCGGATGGCGAGATCGGGGACCCTGAGCACACCGGCGCCCCGTTCAGGCCACTCCACCAGGCACAGGGACTGGCCGTCGAAGTACTCGTCCAGGCCCAGGTACTCCAGTTCCTCCGGGTCCGTCAGGCGGTACAGGTCGAAGTGATGCACGGCGCGCCCCCCTGGCTGGTAGCTTTCCACCAGGGTATAGGTGGGACTCTTAACGGCCCCTGAATGCCCCAGAGCCCTGAGCAAGCCCCGGGACAGGGTGGTCTTGCCCGCACCCAGGTCACCGGTGAGATGCACCACCAGGCCCCCATCGGGGCAGGTAGCGGCCAGATCCGCGCCCAGGGCCAGCATGGCCGCCTCCTCCGGCAGATCCAGGACCAGGGCCTCGCCGAAGGGGATCGAGGCTTTCATGGGTTGACCACCCCGCGCAGTTCGGCGATCAGGTCCGAGGCCAGCAGGCCCCGTTCACCGTCCCGGGCAGCCCGGTCCGCCGCCTCGGCGTGGATGCACACACCCAGGCGCGCCGCCTCCCCTGGCGTCATCCCCTGGGCCAGCAGTGCCGCGATGATGCCGGTGAGCACATCCCCCATGCCGCCGCTGGCCATGCCGGGGTTGCCGCCGGTGCAAATGGCTGGGGCGGCCCCATCGTCGATCACGGTGCCCGCCCCCTTGAGCACACACACACCGCCAAAGCGTTGCTCGATCTCCCGGGCCGCATCCAGACGGCTGGCCTGAACCGAGGCCGTGTCGGTCTCCAGCAGCCTGGCGGCCTCACCGGGATGGGGGGTCAGCACCCAGTTGTCCCGCCGGGCCGGTTCCCCGGCCAGCAGGTTCAGGGCATCGGCATCCACCACCATGGGCAGGTCGGTCTCCAGCAAGCGGCCCAGCAGTGAGCGGCCCCAGTCACCACTGCCCAGGCCCGGACCCACTGCCAGGACCGTGGCCCGGACCAGCAGGGGTGACAGATCCCCGGGGCCCGCGACCCCGTGGACCATGAGTTCGGCACGCGCCATGGGTAGCAGGGCTGCGTGCTCCCCATGGGTCGCCACGGACACCAGCCCTGCCCCGGTGCGGGCCGCAGCCTCCCCGGCCAGGCGCACGGCGCCGGACATACCCCGGTCGCCCCCCACCACCAGTACGTGACCGAAGGCCCCCTTGTGGGCGCTGCGGGAGCGGGGTCGCAGCCCGCCGATACAAGCGGCATCCAGCCGGGTCGCCCGGGCCACCATGTCCTGGTACACCGGCCCGGGGACTCCGAGGGCGCTAAAGCGCAACTGGCCGCAACATTCGGGTCCCTCACCCGTGCATAGCCCGGTCTTCAGACCGATGAAGCTCATGGTCAGGGTCGCTCGCACCGCCAGCCCCATGACCGCGCCGGTGTCGGCGTGCAGACCGGAAGGGATGTCCACCGCCAGCACGGGCAGACCGGCCCCGTTGATGCGCTCAATGAGCCCGGCGAGCGGACCCGACACGGCACGGTCCAGCCCGATGCCCAGCAAGGCGTCCACCAGTACGTCCGCCTGGAGCCAGGTCGCATCGGCCGCCAGGGGCACGCCTCCCGCCGCCAGGAAATCCCCCCGGGCCCGGGCGGCATCGCCCTTGAGCCCCGTGGCATCCCCTGACTCCACCAGCCAGACCGACAGCCCTGCGGCACGGGCCAGCCGGGCGATCACATAGCCATCGCCGCCGTTGTTGCCCGGCCCGCACAACACACCCACCCGTTGCGCACCGGGCCAGCGTTCAAGCAGGGCAGCGAAGGCCGCCTCGCCGGCGCTGCACATGAGGGTGTAGCCGGGGATGCCGTGATCCTGGATGGCGCGACGGTCCAGTTCGCGCACCTGGGCGGCGCTGTAGAGGCTCTCGGGCAAGTGGATAGTCATATCTTGATTATCTCTGGTTCCAGCCCGCAAATGAACGCGAATCGACGCGAAAGGTTTTCCGGCCAGCGACGATCCGCATAAGCTACGCCCATGCATGAAAGACTCACCACCGAACACGGCGCACAACTGGCCGATCGCATCAAGACCTGGGGCCGTGAACTGGGCTTTGGGCAGGTGGGGATCAGCGATACGGATCTCGATGAACACGAGGCCCGGCTGCTGTCCTGGCTGGATGCCGGACGCCACGGAGAGATGGACTACATGGCCCGTCACGGCAGCAAACGCTCGCGCCCCGGCGAGCTGCTGCCCGGCACCCTGAGGGTGATCTCCGTGCGCATGGACTACCAGCCCCCCGAGGTCCGGGAGTCGTGGTCCGTGATCCACGACCCCGCCCTGGGCTTCGTCTCGCGCTATGCCCTGGGCCGGGATTATCACAAGGTGCTGCGCAATCGCCTGCAGCGCCTGGCCTCGCGCATCGAGTCCGAGATCGGCCCCTTCGGTTACCGTGCCTTCGTGGACAGCGCCCCGGTGCTGGAGAAGGCCATTGCCGAAAAATCCGGACTGGGCTGGATCGGCAAACACACCAACCTGCTGTCCCGGGAGGCGGGCTCCTGGTTCTTCCTGGGCGAGCTCTACACGGACCTGCCATTGCCCGTGGATCCCCCCGGGGAGGCCCACTGCGGCAGCTGCAGCGCCTGTATCGAGGTCTGCCCCACCCAGGCCATCGTGGCGCCCTTTGAGCTGGACGCCCGACTGTGCATCTCCTACCTGAGCATCGAACTCAAGGGGGCCATCCCTGAGCCTTTACGCCCACTCATGGGCAACCGCATCTACGGTTGCGATGACTGCCAGCTGGTCTGCCCCTGGAACCGTTTCGCCCGGCTCAGCGCAGAACCGGATTTCCAGGCGCGACATGGCCTGGACAGCCCGGCCCTCACGGAACTGTTCTCCTGGGACGAGGCCACCTTTCTGGCACGCACCGAGGGCAGCGCCATCCGGCGCATCGGCCACGAGCGCTGGTTGCGTAACGTGGCGGTAGCTCTGGGCAACGGAGAACCCCTGGCGCAGGCCATCGCTGTCCTCGAATCGCGAATGGATCACCCGTCGGCGCTGGTCAGGGAACACGCTGCCTGGGCAAAGGACCGACTTGCGCAACGGCTGCGGCAGACCACAGGCTCGGAATGAGGCAGGCAATAAGGTCCGGCCGGCCGATCTTGCGCCTGCCCTTTGGCTTCGAACAGCCAGCAGGACAGCTTGTCCGGGCAAGGCCACCGTTCATCCCAATGTTTCGGTGATCCACGTCGAGTAGAACCCAACGAGAAAGATATTAATCATTAATATCAATAAGCTATAACGACTCCACCTGTCACCGGGACGGCCTAGCGCAGGATGACCAAACTGTGAGACGAGTCTCATTAACTGATAATATTAGAAAATTGTTATTTAGCCGATTAACGTCCGACCAACCCTGGGCAGGACCATCCCACATGCCAGATCTTCTGCTGCCTGGCTCCGCTCCCGGAACACCCCCAAGGCTGCGCCCCGCGCTGGCCCGGATCGCTGCGCTCCTGGCATTGGTCCTTGGGTCCTGGGGGCAGGCCCTTGCGTCCAGCCAACTTGGTCCCCATGCCCTGTCGGGAGCCCCCTGGTTCTGGCCCGCGATGCTGGGCGGCGCCCTGATCCTGCTGTTTGCCGGCCTGGGCCTGTACAGCCGCCTACTGCACCGCCAGGTGGCCGAGCGCACCCGGGACCTGAGCGAGGCCAACGACACCCTGCGCAGCGAACGGGACTATTCCCAGTCCGTCCTCAACGCCTCTCCGGCCTTCTTTGTGGCCCTGGATGACCAGTTCCGGGTGCGCATGATGAACCCCGCCATGCTGCGCGCCCTGGGCTACACCACCCGGGAGGTGCTGGGCGAGCACTATGCCGACCTGTGTGTACCTGAACAGGAACGCGAGGCCCTGGAGACCCTGTTCCAGCACATGATGCGGTCCGGCCAGCCCATTCATCACGAGAGCCACGTGGTGGCCAGGGACGGGGAACGCCTGCTGGTGGAATGGCACGGCAGCAGCGTGCGCGTTGCCCAGGGGCAGGCCCGTTCCTTCTTCGCCATGGGTCTGGACATCACCGAACGGCGCCGCGCCCAGGCCGAACTGGAACACGTGGCCCATTACGACCTGCTCACCGGGCTGCCCAACCGCACCCTCCTGCAGAACCGGGGTGCCCACGCCCTGGACGTGGCCCGGCGCCGCAAACACCAGGTGGCGATCCTGTTCCTGGACCTGGACCGCTTCAAGGTGGTCAACGACAGCCTCGGTCACGCCTTCGGTGACGAGCTGCTGCGCCAGGTGTCGGATCGGCTGCGCCGTCGCCTGCGGGTGGAGGACACCCTGGCCCGCTGGGGCGGGGATGAATTCATCGTGCTGGTAGACCAGGTGGACGATGCCCAGGGCCTGACGGTGCTGGCCGAGGAGATCCTGGCGGAGCTTGCCCGCCCCTTCCTGCTGAGCAACGGTCAGGACGTCTATGTGGGTGGCAGCATCGGCATCAGCCTCTACCCCGAGGATGGCAAGACCGTCGACCAGCTCATCATGAAGGCCGACACCGCCATGTATCAGGCCAAGGACCTGGGCCGCGCCGGCTACCAGTTCTACACCAGCGCCCTCACCGAGGCCGCCAACGACCGCCTGTCCCTGGAGACCAGCCTGCGTTATGCCCTGGAACGGGAGGAGTTCTGCCTCCACTACCAGCCCCGGGTGCGCACCCGGGACGGCGAGATGCTGGGCATGGAGGCCCTGGTGCGCTGGCAGCACCCCCAGGCCGGCCTGACCCCACCGGACCAGTTCATCCCCATGGCCGAGGAGACCGGGCTGATCACCCCCCTGGGCCTATGGGTGCTGCGCACCGCCTGTCGCCAGGCGCGTACCTGGATGAACCTCTACCAGCGCCCGCTACTCATGGCGGTGAATGTCTCCATGCGCCAGTTGCGCCAGCCGGATCTGCTACAACAGGTCGAGACCATCCTCAGAGAGACC
>JBHEOJ010000053.1:13201-13641 GCA_046260855.1 Thioalkalivibrio sp. | reverse complement strand
GTTCAACCTTATCAACGCCGCACGCCTGCGGGGCAGCTGCCTGGTGTTGGCCGACGAGGCCTCGCCCAGGCGTCTGTCCGTGGGTCTGCCGGATCTAGCCTCGCGCTTGGTCTGGGGTCCAGTGTTCCAGTTGCAGACCCTGGATGATGTTGCCAAGTGTGCCGTGCTCCAGGAGCGTGCCCGGCGCCGGGGATTCGATCTGCCCGAGGATGTGGGGGTATTCCTGCTGCGCACCTGTTCCCGGGATCTGGCCAGCCTCATGGTGCAGCTGGAGCGTCTGGAACAGGCCTCCCTGCGGGAGCAGCGCCGGGTAACCCTGCCGTTTGCGCGGGTGGCCCTGGGCGGGGAATCAAGGATGAAGGGTGAAGGGTGAAGGGTTAGGCGAAAGGCGTTTAGCCACAGAGGTCACAGAGGGAAAAACGTTATTAACGGGCAGGGTC
>JBHEOJ010000053.1:7997-13191 GCA_046260855.1 Thioalkalivibrio sp. | reverse complement strand
CTTGTTCCCTCTGTGACCTCTGTGGCTAAAATTTCGCTGGTTTGAATATCGAGAAGTGATGTGGCTTTACGCTTTTTGCCTAACGCCTAACGCCTAACGCCTAACGCCTAACGCCTAACGCCTAACGCCTAACGCCTAACTTGCCTGCTCATCACGCCGCGACAGCCGCGGATACAGGGCGCTGCCCAGGAGCCAGGTCAGACTAAGCAGCACGATCAGCCAGCCGTACAGCTTTTCGCCGGGTTCCCCGGCGGCATGAAACACCCCCAGAACGAAGTAGGGCATGGCCAGGTAGCTGGACCAAGCGTATGTGTAGCTGCGTCCCGCCAGGGTGCCGCGCAGGGGCAACAGCAGGGGCACCAGAAGCACCAACAGCACCAGGGCCCGGGGTAGCACCTGGGGCGGTGCCAGCCAGGCATTCCAGGCTAGGATCAGGGCGAACAGCCCCAGCAGTCCGCAGACCGCCGCCGCATAACTGGCGCGCATCAAACCGTCGTCTCCCGGGCCTGTTCCAGCGCCAGAGCGGTGCGGGCTACCCGCTGGCCCAGGGTGTGGCACAGCACCCGCTCATCCTCGCTCAGGGGCAGATCGCCCTTGGGGCCGGCCATGTGGCTCGCCCCGTAGGGGGTCCCGCCGGTGCGGGTCTCGGTGAGGGCCGCTTCGGTGTAGGGGATACCCACCAGCAGCATGCCGTGATGGAACAGCGGGATCATGGCGCTGAGCAGGGTGCTTTCCTGACCACCGTGCAGGGTGCCGGTGGATGTAAATACCGCCGCGGGCTTGCCCACCAGGGCGCCTGACAGCCACTGACTGCCGGTCTGGTCGAGGAAATACTTCATGGGAGCGGCCATGTTGCCGAAGCGGGTAGGGCTGCCCATGACCAGGCCGGCGCACTGCTCCAGGTCATCGGTGCTGGCATAGGGGGGACCTTCCCCAGGGATCTCCGGGGACACCGCCTCGCTGGTCGCTGAAATCGGCGGCACGGTGCGCAGGCGGGCCTGCATGCCCGGTACGGATTCCACCCCCCGGGCCACATGCCGGGCCATTTGAGCGGTGGCGCCGTAGCGGCTGTAATAGAGCACGAGGATCTCGGCCATGGTCAGAGGATCTCCAGCACCTGCTCCGGCGGGCGACCCAGGGCGGCCTTCCCGCCATGGATCACGATGGGGCGTTCGATGAGTTTCGGGCGCTGCACCATGGCGCGGATCAGGGTCTCCCGGGTGAGCCCCGGGTCATCCAGGTCCGCGTCGGCGTATTCCGGCTCCTTGCGGCGCATCAGATCCCTGGGTTCCAGCTTGAGCATCCGGAGGATCTGGTCCAGCTCTTCGGCCGTGGGCGGGTTTTCCAGGTATTCCACCACCTGGGGGCGCAGGCCCCTGTCCTCGATCAGCTTGAGGGTCTCGCGGGACTTACTGCAGCGGGGATTGTGGTAGATGACGAGCGGGGATGTGTGTTCGGACATGATCGGACCTTTTATAGGCATGAGCCGGTGTGGATGTCGGCGTCGTGGCAACTTGACGGCATGGGGGGCGGGTGATAGCGTCCTTTAATACCCATATTCGGTATCCCCGCCATTATTCCAGTGTCTACTCGCCCCATGTGGAGCCATCGACTGCGCAGCGCGCTGCTCGTCGCATTATACCTGTCGGCCCTGTTGCTTGCCGGCTGTGCCGTCACGGCCCCGGTTCAGGAAATGAGTGATGCGCGTCAGGCCCTGCGGGCCGCCGAACAGGCAGGTGCCCCTGAACGTGCGCTACCCGCCTACCAGCAGGCCCTTGATCTGCTGGATTCCGCCGAAGTGCTGTTGCAGGCGGGAGAGTACCGCCGGGCGCGGGACAAGGCGGAGCTTTCCAGGGCCCATTCTCTGGAGGCGCGACAGCAGGCGATAGAGTTATCCCGCTGACACAATCCCACGGCACAATTACCCTAAAATCCGTCACATAGATGCCTTGTTACTTGATCTGTATCACCTATTTTTCTTGACCTTGGCATTTAGCGGATGTTAGCTTTGAATTGCGTGAAGCTACTGCTTCCCGCTCACAATAAATTGCCTAAAATCAGGAGCTTTTGTCATGATAACCAAACAGTCGCGGCTTCTTCTTGTGGGTGCCATGGCCCTTGGCTTGACGGTGGGTTGTGCTTCGACTCAGCCGACCCCAGAGCCCGCACCCACACCCGCGCCCCAACCGGCACCTGCTCCTGCCCCCCGTGCCCAGCCGGCCCCGCCGCCGCCCCCGCCGGCTGCTCCCGCCAGCATGACCTATGAAGTGGTGCGAGGCGATAGCCTGTGGAAGATCTCTGGTCGCAGCTCCGTGTACGGCAATCCGTACCAATGGCCGCTGATCTACAAGTCCAACGCCGCCGAGATTCGCGATGCCGACCTGATCTTCCCTGGTCAGCGCCTGAACATCGAACTGGAGCCTTCCCGTGCTCACGTGGATGCGGCCGTGAATCACGCCCGTAACCGCGGTGCCTGGCAGTTGGGTGGGGTAGAGAACTCCGATCTGCGCTACCTGGACCAGTACAGCCTGAGCCCCAAGCGCTAATCGGTCAGTGACCAGTGAAAAAGGCCCGCATCTGCGGGCCTTTTTTTGCTCTGTTGTGTACGGCTAGACGTGCCTTGACAGAGTTCGCTCCAGACTTAGTCTCATGACAACTGACAACTGACAACTGACAACTGACAACTGACAACTGACAACTGACAACTGACAACTGACAACTGACAACTGACATGCCCACGATCTGCGCGAAACGCTATCTGGTCACCGGTGTGGTGCAGGGTGTCTTCTTCCGTGCATCCACCCGCAAGCAAGCCCAGGCCCTGGGCCTGTCGGGCCATGCACGTAATCTGCCCGCTGGGCGAGTCGAGGTGGTGGTGCGAGGTACGGCTTCTCAGGTCAAACGCCTGGAGGAGTGGCTGTGGCAGGGGCCGCCCGCAGCCCGGGTCGACGAGGTGTCATCAAGCGAGTATCCGGACGAGGTGCCCGAGGGTTTCAGGGTGTTATAGGAGAAGGGGCGGTTGCCGGTTGACCTGTCAGCCGCTGAGCCCGTTAGACTTTACTTGCCACTTGCCACTTGCCACTTAGCCGCGTGCCTGGGGCAGGATCACATGCAGGGTCTCCATGAACTGCAGGTTCACGCCCTTCCAGATCTCGTCGGTCACCTCTTCGTCCAGGCCCAGGGTGCGCCAGATCCCCGGGTGGGGCATGCTGGCAAAGGCACCGAATTCGCTGAAGCTGCCCTGATCGGTGCGATTGGCGAGTGTGTCGGCCAGGTGCACGATGGCCACCTCCATGTTGTTGCTGGCGGCGGCACCGGGACGATGGTGGTAGCCCACCGCCTGCTGGAGGTTCTCCGGCAGGCCCCAGAGTTCCAGCAGGGCGCCGCCCACCTCGGCATGGTCGAAGCCGATCAGTTCCTGTTCCTGCTGGGCCAGCACTTCCTCGTTGCCCCGGGCGGTGAGCAGGGAATCGCGCAGGATGTCCGGGTAGCGGTGATACAGCACGAGGCTGCCGATGTCGTGCAGCAGGCCGGCCACGAAGAGGCGCTCCGGGTGCAGCACATGGCAGCGCTGCGCCAGGTTTCGGGCAATCAGTGCGGTGAACACGCTGTGGCGCCAGAATACGGCGATGTTGACCAGCTCGCTGGGCAGTTTGGAGAAGGTCTTGGTGGCGCTGACCGCCAGGGCCAGGTGATAGAGTGCGCGCTGTCCGATGATGGAGATGGCGCGGCTCACGGTCTCGATGCGGTGATTGATGCCATACATGGCGGAGTTGGCCATGTGCAGGATGCGGGCACTGAGGTTCGGATCCTGCATGACGATGGCCGCCAGGCTTTCCGCGGTGCTCGTTGGAGATTCCATGTCCTGGCGCAAGCGGATGACGATCTCCGGCGGTGAGACAAGGGCTGACAGGTCTTTCAGCAGGTCCTGGATTTCCTGCCTTTTGTCGGAAACCGCGTTCATTAGTTTGATGGACTCCAAGGTTTCACTGGTATGCCTGTGGCTCTTCCGAGACACTATGGGCTATAAGATAAACAAGTCAACTACATAACGCAGGATATGCACAGGGCGCTACATCCGTGGCGCCCACGACCCTGCAGGAGTGTTCTGCCATGAGTGATGGCGTCAGCGAGAACGTGGTCCCCTTTGATGCAATCCGGCGTGAAACACCATCCTCCGCGCTGCAGATCGTGGGCCATTGTCGCAATCTGGTCACCAGTCATGTGGAACGCCACCTTCGTGAGATGCTGGACGGCACCGACGATGCCTTGTTCCGTCTGGCCGAACAGGCGGAGGATAACCGTACCCAGACCGAGTATTTCGATGCCATGCGCGAGGTGCGTCGCCGTCGCTCCATCATGGAAAGCGAATACCCCATGCAGATCGCGCAGCTGTTCGATCGTTTCCTGCGTGGTACCGGGACCTTGCGCAGTCGTGCCCAGATCGACGGCGAACTGTCACTGGTCGAGACCGATGAGCTGGAAGAAAACCTGGCCCTCGAAGGGATGATCTCCAAGGCGACCCGTCTGCACGACAACGAGATCTATGCCCTGACCCGGCGCCTGGCCGTGGCCCTGGATCGCCCCAAGCTGGCCGAGGATGCCCATCCCCTGGCGCCCTCTTCATTCTGCGAGGCCTTTCGCACCACCATGCAGACCCTGGATGTGGATCTGCGGGTGCGGCTCATCATCTACAAGCTGTTCGACAAGTATGTGGTGAGTCACTTCGGAGAGGTGCTTGGGGAGGTCAATCACTACCTGGCCGAGCGGGGCATACTACCGGAGCTCAAGACCCGTGCCGGTGCGGCCATGAACAAGTCCTCACGGGGCGGCGAGGCCGGTGGCGCCTATGGTGGCCACCATGACTCCGGTGCAGCGGGTGGTGGCGAGGATTCCGAGTTGATGTCCCTGCTGCGTCACTTCTCCGGTGGCGCGGGCGGCGGTGGCGCCATGACGGGAATGTCCGGCGGTGTCCCTGGTGGCGCGTCCTCCGGTGGCGGTGTCTGGGTCGAACCCAAGGCCCTGCTGGGCGCGATCAACACCCTGCCCATGGGACTCGGCGCCGTCAGCGGCCCCATTGCGGGTGAAGACCTCAAGGGCGCGATCCTCACCGCGGTCAACGGCGGCGGCGGTCAGGCCCTGGCACTGAATCGGGTGGACGAGACGGCCATCGACATTGTCGCCATGCTGTTCG
>JBHEOJ010000053.1:2705-7987 GCA_046260855.1 Thioalkalivibrio sp. | reverse complement strand
ACTGGCCCGTGCCGGCATCGGCTGGACCGAGGCCGAAGAGCGGGAAGACGGGCTGCGCGCCCGCATTGAGTCGGTGGTGGATCGCCTGATCAACGACTTCGATGAAGACGTGGACCTCTTCCAACACGAGCTGGACGGTTTCCTGCAGTGGTGCGAGGAGCAGAGTCAGCGTTCCTCCCAGCGGGAGGAGCAAAGTGCCCTGGCCGCCCAGGGGCGTGAACACCTGCGGGTGGCCAAAGGTGTGGCAGAGGAGGCCATTGCCCGTCTGCTGGAAGATCAGACCGTACCGCAACCTGTCAGTGAACTGCTCAAGGGCACCTGGAAGGATCTGCTGGTACTCATCTATCTCAAGAACGGTCAGCATGGCCAGTTGTGGCAAAAGGCCCTCAACGTGGCCTCGCTCCTGATCTGGAGTCTGTTACCCAAGTCGACCCAGGGTGAGCGCGATCAGCTGACCACCCTGTTGCCGTCTCTGCTCAAGGCATTGCAGGAAGGCATGAATCGCATGTCCTGCAGCGAATCGGAGCAGCAGGAGATCATGGCCCTGCTGGCCAAGGAGCACGCACGCCTGGTGCGCGATCCGGAGATGCACCTGGACGTGCAGTCCGGGACGGTGCAGGCAGATGAGAACGCGCCTGATGCGCCGCAGTTGCAGATTCCGTCTGAAGAAGTGGTTTCCTCCGGGCCGCCGGATGCAGACATGCAGCAGCCCGTGGCAGCTGATGCGCTGCTTACCTCCGATGTGACGGGTGGCGCCGCCGAGATGAATGCCAGTGAGGAGATCAAGGACGGGCGCTCCTTCATGGCCCGCAAGGTGGCCGAGATCAACCAGCTCATATCCGATGGCCGCCTGCGTGTCTATGAGGACGTAGTCATGGGCGATCCGGTGACAGGCGAGGCGGCCGAGGAGGATTACTACGTGCAGCAGGCCCGGGAGCTGGAAGAGGGCACCTGGCTCGAGCTGACGGATGACAACGGCCAGCCTCTGCGCGCCAAACTGTCCTGGAAGAGCCTGATCAGTGGCAAATATTTCTTCGTGAACCGCCAGGGGCTCAAGGTGCGGGAGTTGACCATCTACGGCCTGGGTGCCGAACTGCGTGCTGGTCGGGCCCATGTGATCGAGCACGTGCCAGTCTTCGACCGTGCCATCAGCACCCTGATGGCGAGTCTGCGCCCGGAAGAAAGCCCCAGCGCCTGATCCCTTCGACAGGATATGCTCAGATCGCCGGGCAGTCCTTTTTCGACGGTTTCTGCCGGTGACAGGCCGCCCTCAAGTTGCGCCCTGTCAGGGCAGGCCGTACCATTGCCCCCTTTTCGGTTCCCGCTCCCGGCGCGGCGCTCCCGCGTCGCGTCTTGTGCCGTTCGGGCACCCGCAGAGCGGATCCCCATCATCTAGAAGGGCTGGAAATGCGTAGCCATTACTGCGGTTCTGTCAACGAGTCACACCTGGATCAGGAAGTCACCCTGTGCGGCTGGGTCAACCGGCGTCGGGATCACGGCGGTGTCATCTTTATCGATCTGCGCGACCGCGAGGGTCTGGTTCAGGTGGTGTTCGATCCGGACCTGCCCGAGGTCTTCACCACTGCCGAGCGGGTGCGCAGCGAATACGTCCTGGCCGTGCGCGGCAAGGTCCGTCGTCGTCCCGAGGGTACCGTGAATTCCGATCTGCCCAGCGGCGCCATCGAGGTGCTGGGCCAGGAACTGACCGTGCTCAACACCGCCGAGACCCCCCCCTTCCAGCTGGATGAGGACGACGTCAACGAGGAGACCCGTCTTCGTTATCGCTACGTGGACCTGCGCCGTCCGGTGATGCAGACCCGCCTGCAGATGCGTGCCCGCGTCTCGCGCACCCTGCGCCGGTTCCTGGAGGACAACGGCTTCCTGGACATCGAAACCCCGATGCTCACCAAGGCCACCCCGGAAGGGGCTCGGGATTACATCGTGCCCAGCCGCACCCATCCCGGCAGTTTCTTCGCGCTGCCCCAGTCGCCGCAGCTGTTCAAGCAGCTGCTGATGATGGGCGGCATGGACCGCTACTACCAGATCGTGCGCTGTTTCCGGGACGAGGACCTGCGCGCCGATCGTCAGCCGGAATTCACCCAGCTGGATATCGAGACCTCCTTCATGGACGAGGAAGGCATCATGGGTCTCATGGAAGAGATGGTGCGTGAGCTCTTTGCCCAGGTGCTGGAAGCGCCCCTGCACACGCCCTTTGAACGCATGAGCTACGCTGAGGCCATGGCCCGGTTTGGTTCCGACAAGCCGGATCTGCGCATCCCCCTTGAGCTGACCGAGCTGACCGATGTGATGGGCGAGGTGGACTTCAAGGTCTTCTCCGGCCCGGCCAAGGACCCCGCCGGTCGCGTGGCCGCCCTGCGCCTGCCCAAGGGCAGCGAGCTTTCACGTAAGGACATCGATGACTACACCGCCTTCGTGGGCCGCTACGGTGCCAAGGGCCTGGCGTACATCAAGGTCAACGACATCAATGCCGGTCGCGAGGGTCTGCAGTCCCCCATCCTCAAATTCATGCCGGACACGGTGGTGGTGGAGATCCTCAATCGCACTGGCGCAGAGAATGGGGACCTGATCTTCTTCGGCGCCGATAAGGCCCAGGTGGTGAATGAGGCCCTGGGAGCCCTGCGGGTGAAGCTGGGTCACGACCGTGGCCTGGTCGACCGTGGCTGGCGGCCCCTGTGGGTGGTGGATTTCCCCATGTTTGAACACGATGAGAAGGCCGGCCGCTGGGTGGCCCTGCATCACCCCTTCACCGCGCCCCGTACCGAGCGCCCCGAGGATCTTACTGGCAACCCGGGCGAGATGATCTCCAGGGCCTACGACATGGTGCTCAACGGCACCGAGGTGGGCGGCGGTTCCGTACGTATTCACACTACCGCCATGCAAGAGGCCGTCTTCAAGCTCCTGGGCATCGGTGAGGAAGAGGCCCGTGACAAGTTCGGCTTCCTGCTGGACGCCCTCAAGTACGGCTGCCCACCCCATGGCGGCATCGCCTTCGGCCTCGACCGCCTGGTCATGCTCATGACCGGCAGCCAGTCCATCCGCGATGTGATGGCCTTCCCCAAGACCCAGACCGCCCATTGCCCGCTCACGAATGCGCCCGCCGAGGTCTCCGACGTCCAGTTGCGCGAATTGAACATTCGTATCAAGAAACCGACCGTCTGAGCGGGCAGAGACAAGAAGCAAGATGCAAGTGAAAAGCGGGTTTTCTTGTCACTCGTATCTTGTATCTTGTATCAGTGTTTCCTAAACGCCCCGAATCCATCCTCGTTGTCGTCTACACCCGCAACGGCGAGGTGCTGCTCCTGCGTCGTCGTGAACCGCCGGATTTCTGGCAGTCGGTGACCGGCAGTCTGGAGCAGGACGAGTCACCCCAGGCCGCCGCCCGCCGCGAGCTCTACGAGGAAACCGGTCTCGATGCGGCGGGTCTGGTGGACGCCCATCGGCAATTCCGTTTCGCCATCCACACCGCCTGGCGCCACCGCTACGCCCCCGATGCCCACGAGAACCTGGAGCATGTCTTTCTGCTCGCCCTGCCCGCACCGGTAGCCGTGCGCATCGAACCCCGGGAACACACTGAATATTGCTGGCTGCCCGCAGCGGAGGCCGCCGACCGCTGCTTCTCCTGGAGCAATGCGCAGGTGATCCGGGAGCATGTGCTGGGGGATACGCCCCATGCGTGAGGCCGTGGTGCTGATTCACGGGGCATGGATGACGGGCTTTGAGATGTTGCCCCTGCGTCGTCGGCTCACCGCGGCAGGGTTGCAGTGTTTCCAGTTTCGCTATCCCAGTCTGATGGCCACGCCCGAGGCCAACGCGGTACGCCTGGATCGATTCATCGCCTCAGTGGATGCCGATGTGGTGCACCTGGTGGCCCACAGCCTGGGAGGGCTCGTGGTAATGCACCTGTTCGATGAGAACCCCCTGCAACGCCCCGGACGGGTGGTGATGCTGGGTACGCCCATCAACGGCAGCCGGACCGCCGCCTGCTTTGCCCGCTCGCCGCTGACCCGTTGGCTGCTGGGCCGCAGCATCCGGCGGGGTCTGCTGGGTGGCGCGCCCCGGTGGAAGGGCGCACGGGAGTTGGGCATGGTGGCGGGTCATCGCGGTTTTGGGGTCGGCACGCTCTTTTGCCGCAGTCTCGAGGTGCCCAACGATGGCACCGTAGCCCTGGCCGAGACCCGCGCGCCGGAGATCAACGCCCACCTGAGCGTGCCCTACGGGCATTTTGCCTTGCTCTGGTCGCAACCCGTGGCCAAGGCGGTGACCGCCTTTCTGAAGACGGGCGATTTCGCGGCATCCTGAGCCTGGGGTAAACTAGCGGGATGATTTCAGGACCAACCGATGTGCGCTCTGCGCGCAGGGTTCGGCCCGGGGTCGGGCTTCTTACGTGATCGGTGGTGTTCTTAGGAGGCCCGACCCCGCCGCGAATATCCCCCAATCCAATCGATTCACACAACGAGACAGACCCCCATGGCCGGACACAGTAAATGGGCGAACATCCAGCATCGCAAGAACGCCCAGGATGCCAAACGCGGCAAGCTTTTCACCAAGCTCATCAAGGAGATCACCGTGGCCTCCCGCATGGGCGGATCGGACCTGAACTCCAACCCCCGCTTGCGCCTGGCCGTGGACAAGGCCCTGGACGCCATGCAGAATGTGTATACGAACGCTGACTTCCCGGATGAAGTGATGCAGGCGCTTGAGGCTTAGGGGTTGTTGCGAACCATGATGGAACAGTGGCAAGTCCCAAGTGGCAAGTGGCTAGGGAAAGCCATGCATTCCTTGCAACTAGCCACTTGCCACTTGCCACTGCGCATGCAATGCGCATCCTAGGCATCGACCCCGGTTCCCTGGTCACCGGCTTCGGCCTCATCGACAGCGATGGGCGCAAGAGCAGCCATGTCCACAGCGGCTGTATACGACTCAAGGGTGAGGACCTCGTGGTGCGCCTGGGGCGCATCTTCGAGGAGGTGAGCGAACTGGTGGAGAATCATCGCCCGGACGTGCTGGCCATCGAGCAGGTGTTTGTTTCCAAGAATCCCTCTTCCGCATTGAAACTGGGACAGGCCAGGGGCGCGGCCATCTGCGCCGGTGTGCGCCTGGGGCTGCCGGTCTCGGAGTACAGTCCAACATCCATCAAGCAGGCCGTGGTGGGTACCGGGGCCGCCAGCAAGGAACAGGTCCAGCACATGATCTCCATGATCCTTTCACTCAAGACCGCACCGGCCTCAGATGAGGCCGACGCCCTGGCCGTGGCCCTGTGC
>JBHEOJ010000053.1:0-2695 GCA_046260855.1 Thioalkalivibrio sp. | reverse complement strand
CCCGCCGGTGTCGAGGCCATTGCCTTTCGCACCCGGGGCAGTCGACGCAGGACGCGCCGATGATCGGGCGTCTGCGCGGTGAGCTGGTGAGCAAGCAGCCCCCGTTCCTGCTGCTGGATGTGCAGGGTGTGGGTTATGAAATCGAGGCCCCCCTGTCCACCTTCTACGACCTGCCGGAGGCCGGCGCCCAGGTCACCCTGCATACCCACCTGCATGTGCGTGAGGATGCCCATGTGCTCTACGGATTCTCCAGCGAATCCGAGCGGGCCCTGTTTCGCAGCCTGATCCGGGTCAGCGGTGTGGGCGCCAAGATGGCCCTGGCCATCCTCTCGGGCATGAATGCCGCGGAGTTCTCCCGTTGTGTCATGGACGGGGATGTGGCCTCCCTGGTGCGTCTGCCGGGTATCGGGCGCAAGACCGCCGAGCGCCTGGTGGTGGAGATGCGCGACCGCCTGGTCAACCTGCCTGGGGCCACTATCCTGGTAGGCGGCAAGCAGGTGGCCGCCGCTCCCCGGGCCCCGGACCCGGTGGGGGACGCGGTCTCGGCCCTGGTGTCCCTGGGCTACAAGCCCGCGGAGGCCAGTCGCCTGGTGAGCGCCGTGGAGGGTGAGGCCGAGCGTTCCGAGGACCTGATCCGTCTGGCCCTGAAAGCGACGCTGAAGTGACGTGACAGGCGTCAGGGGTTAGGCGGGAGGCGGAGGTCGGAACGCGGCCGACTCTCATTCCGATAGCCACAGCAGGTCGGGATATCCCGGTATCGTGGACAAGCCCAAGCTGAAGGGTGGGGCTGAGGCAACAAAAAATATTTCCGTATGACAGTGGCTTGTCATTCTTTTCTCACGCATTTTCTTGTATCTTGCCACTTGTATTCTGTCTCTTGAGCAGTCATGTCCGAACGCTTGATTACTGCCGAAGGCTCCCAGGAAGACGAGATCGTCGAAAACTCCATTCGTCCCCAGCGTCTGGCTGACTATGTGGGTCAGCCGACGGTGCGCGAACAGATGGAGATCTTTATCGGCGCGGCGCGGGAACGGGGCGAGGCCCTGGACCATGTGCTTATCTTCGGCCCCCCGGGCCTGGGTAAGACCACCCTGTCACACATCATCGCCCACGAGCTGGGCGTGAACCTGCGCCACAGCTCCGGTCCCGTGCTGGAGCGCCCCGGTGATCTGGCGGCCCTGCTGACCAACCTGGAACCCAGGGATGTGCTGTTCGTGGACGAGATCCATCGCCTGTCCCCCGTGGTGGAGGAGGTGCTGTATCCGGCCATGGAGGACTTCCAGCTGGACATCGTCATCGGTGAAGGACCGGCGGCGCGCTCCATCAAGCTGGACCTGCCTCCCTTCACCCTCGTGGGCGCCACTACCCGTGCGGGACTCCTGACCTCACCGCTGCGTGATCGCTTCGGCATCGTGCAACGCCTTGAGTTCTACAATACCAAGGACCTCACGCACATCATCCAGCGTGCCGCCGGCATCCTGGGCGTGCAGATCGAACCCGCCGGTGCCGCCGAGATCGCCCGTCGCTCACGGGGCACGCCGCGCATTGGCAATCGTCTGCTGCGCCGGGTACGTGACTATGCCCAGATGAAGGCCGATGGGGTCATCACCGATGAGGTGGCCGACCGGGCCCTGGACCTGCTGGATGTGGATGTGCAGGGTTTCGATGCCCAGGATCGGCGCCTGTTGCTGGCGGTGATCGAGAAGTTTGACGGCGGCCCGGTAGGGGTGGACAGCCTCGCGGCGGCCATCGGTGAGGAACGGGGCACCATCGAGGATGTGGTCGAGCCGTTTCTCATCCAGCAGGGATTTCTCATGCGCACGCCTCGCGGACGCATGGCCACCAGTAACGCCTATCGCTACTTCGGCCTGCCCTCGCCTCGGGGCGCGGGTACGGCCGGTGACCTGTTCGGCGCGCCCCAGGGCGAGGGCGATGACCGCAAACTGTGAACCACGCCTGTGTCTGACGAGACGGCATCCCGCAACATGAGCCGCGCGAACGGGACATACGTCTGGCCCGTGCGTGTCTACTACGAGGACACCGACGCCGGTGGCGTGGTGTTCTATGCCAATTACCTGCGCTTCATGGAGCGCGCCCGCACCGAATGGCTGCGAAGCCTCGGCTTCGAGCAGACCCGACTCATGGACGAGCCAGGCATCCTGTTCGCCGTGCGCTCCGTGCAAGTGGACTATCTGCGTCCGGCGCGCCTGGACGATCAGCTCGAGATCACCGCCGCGATGGGCTGGCGGGGCCGGGCGAGTCTGGTGTTCGCGCAGACCGTCGAACGGATAAACAACAACGGGGCACCTGAACTGTTGTGCCGGGGCGAGGTCAAGATAGCCTGTCTGGATGCAGACAGCTTCAGGCCTGCCAGTGTCCCCGAAGACATCCTGAACGCCCTGCCAGAACCGGAGGCTCAAAGACGTGAGCGTTGATCTATCCCTGTATCGCCTGATTCTCGAAGCCAGCCTCATCGTGCAGCTGGTCATGCTCATCCTGGTGGTCATGTCTGTCCTGTCCTGGACTGTGATGATCATCAAGTGGCGTGTGTTGCGCGACACCCGCGCGACCACCGACGAATTCGAGGAGCGTTTCTGGTCCGGCGTGGACCTGGCCCATCTCTACGAAGGCATTCGCCGAAAGAATGAGGTCACCGGCCTTGAGCATGTCTTCATGGCGGGCTTCAAGGAATTCC
>JBHEOJ010000052.1:341-13647 GCA_046260855.1 Thioalkalivibrio sp. | reverse complement strand
AGCCGCGCCTTTCGCGGGGCTCCCTGCGGGCGAGTCGCGAAGCGGCCATCCGCGGCGTTGCGCTCGCTTGAATGGGCATGACCCGTCCTGCGCTCGCGCGCCTTGCGGGCTGACCACTTGGCGACTCGCTGAATGAGGCTTAGTCAGGGTTCGGGTTAGTAAATATCGTACTTCCCTAATGCAGCCATCCCACGTATACTGCGTCCTTCGAACGCCCCGCCCGTCAGCGTACGTTCACTGATCTTCCGATCCCCCCTGATTTCGTCTACCTCGATGGGCGCCCCTCCGATGCGGAGTGGCTGGTTGCCGTTGGAGTTTTTCCATGTCTTTTGTTTCTAAATTTGCCGACCTCGGGTTGGCCGATCCCCTTTTGCGTGCCCTGCATGACGCCGGCTACGAAACGCCGACGCCCATCCAGACCCAGGCCATTCCCGAAGTCCTTAAGGGCCGCGACCTGCGCGCCGCCGCCCAGACAGGTACCGGCAAGACGGCGGGTTTCACCCTGCCCATCCTGCAGCTGCTGTCCCATCGCCCCGCCACCAAACCCGGCCCGGGACGTCCTCGCTGCCTGGTGCTGACCCCGACACGGGAGTTGGCCGCACAGGTGCATGAGTCCGTGGAGACCTACGGCAAGTATCTGACCCTGCGTTCCATGTCCATGTTCGGTGGTGTGAACATCAACCCCCAGATCCGTGCCCTGCGCGGCAACATGGACATCCTGGTGGCCACCCCCGGCCGACTGCTGGACCACGTGGGCCAGAAGACGGTGGACCTGTCCGGCGTGGAGATCCTGGTGCTGGACGAGGCGGACCGCATGCTGGACATGGGCTTCATCCATGACATTCGGCGCATCATCAAGCTGATGCCTGCCAAGCGCCAGAACCTGTTGTTCTCGGCCACCTTCTCTGATGAGATGCGTCGCCTCGCGGACGGTATTCTTACCAATCCCGCCAGCGTGGAAGTGGCCGCCCGCAACACCGCCTCCGAGCTGGTGCAACAGCAGGTGCACCTCGTGGATGCCCATGCCAAGCGCGATCTGCTGAGCCACCTGATCAAGCTCAACGATTGGCAACAGGTGCTGGTGTTCACCCGCACCAAGCACGGTGCCAACCGTCTGGCGGAGAAGCTGTCCAAGGACGGCATCCCTGCTGCTGCCATTCACGGCAACAAGAGCCAGGCGGCCCGCACCAAGGCCCTGGAGCAGTTCAAGAACGGCCGTATCCCGGTGCTCGTGGCCACTGATATCGCCGCCCGCGGCCTGGACATCGACCAGTTGCCTCAGGTGGTGAATTTCGAGCTCCCCAGCGTGCCTGAAGACTACGTGCATCGTATCGGTCGCACCGGTCGTGCCGGCACCGCCGGTGCCGCCCTGTCCCTTGTGGACCGTGAGGAGATGCGTCTGTTGACGGGGATCGAACGCCTGATCCGTCGGCCCATCGAACGCATTGAGACGGACAGCTTTGTCGCCCCGGCGCGGCCCGCCAACGATGACGATGGCAACCGTCCCGCCCGTGGCGCCCGCCCCGGTAATGGTGTCCGGCGCGGTGGTCCGCCCCGTGGCGGTCGTCCCGGTGGTGGTGCCCCTGCCGGCGCCCGTCGTCAGGGCCAAGGCCAGGGCCGCGGGGGTAACACCTCCCGCAGCGGTGGTCCCCGCAGCGGGAATCGCTAAGTCACATTGTCGACGTCCCGGCCTTGGCGGGCCGGGACAATCAGTCTCAAGCCGCCTCTGTATGTCCGTGTGACGAAGATTAAGAGGCATCTTTAAGCTACAAACCACCAAGGCCCGCGCATGCGCGGGCCTTGGTGCGTTTGCAGATACCCTAGGAGGTATATCGCCATGACCCAAATACCCGCAATCACCCTGTCTTCCCTGGACCTGGAGCGCCTTGAACACCTGTTGGAGGCGCTGCCCAAGGATGATCTGGCCACGCACCAGGACCTGATGGCCGAATTCAACCGTGCCCAGGTGGTGGAACCCCAGCAGGTGCCGCCCGCCCTGGTGACCATGAACTCCACGGTGCGTTTTCGCATGGAGCCGGAGGGGCGCGAGTTCGAGCGTACCCTGGTCTACCCCTCGGGTCTGGATGGAAGCCCGGAGAAGATCTCCGTGCTGGCGCCCATCGGCAGTGCCTTGCTGGGCCTGTCCGTGGGTGACAGCATCCCCTGGGCCACACCCCGGGGCGGAGAGACGAATCTGCGCATCATGGAAATCCTCTACCAGCCCGAGGCGGCGGGGGCATTCCATCGTTGAGCCCGAGGTCTACGATGTTCACCACGGGATGATTGCCAGCAGCCCGTGAACACCGGATAGTCGAAAGCTCTGCCACAGGAGGAAAGGCGCCATGGTTCTCTATGATTTCGAACGTTCAGGTAACTGCTACAAGATCCGGCTCATGCTCGCCCTGCTGGGCGTTGATTACGAACGAAAGGCGGTGGATCTGGCCGGCGGTGATCTCAACTCCGAGGCCTTCCTGCGTCTGAATCCGCGCGGGCAGGTGCCCGTGCTGGTGGACGGGGAAGCGGTCATCTGGGATTCCACGGCGATACTTGTCTACCTGGCCCGCAAGTATGGCAGCGAGACCTGGCTTCCCCTGGAAGCGGGCGCCATGGCGGCCGTGATGCAATGGCTGGCCCTGGAGCAGAATGAAGGCCGCTACGGTCTGGCCCGCGCCCGTGCCATGGCCCTCAAGCTGGCATCGCCCTTCGCCAGCAGCGGGCGCATGGATGAATGCTTGGGGTTCGCCCGTGTGGCCCTGGAGGTGCTGGAGCAGCGCCTGGCGAAACACCCCTGGCTGGCCAGCACCACCCATCCCACCATCGCCGACATCGCCTGCTATCCCTATGCAGCCCTGGCCACGGATGCGGGCATCGATCTCTCGCCCTATGAGTCGGTGCGCCGCTGGTTTGCGGGCTTGGAGTCACTGCCGGGCTATGTGCCTTTGCCGGGCCGCGGCGTCGGCTAATAACCACGAAGCACACGAAGGGCACGAAGTTATTTTGAATATGATTTTCTTTGCGCCCTTTGCGCCCTTTGCGCCCTTTGCGCCCTTTGCGCCCTTTGCGCCTTCGCGTCCATCCCGTTAATCACATCGTGGCGCCGGCACAAGCCATGGGGTCATACTCCCCTGTCTCTGGAGCATTCATGCAAAAAACAGTCGGGATCCTGATCTTCGAACACATAGAAGTCCTGGACTTCTGCGGACCCTATGAGGTGTTCGCCACCACCCGCCTGAACGAGTCCCGCCGCCGGGAAACCGTATCCCCCTATGGGCTGAACCTCATGGCGGCTACGGCGCAGCCAGTGACCTGTTCCGGCGGCATGCGCGTGCTGCCCAGCCATACACTGGCCGATGCACCGCCCCTGGATATCCTGGTGGTGCCCGGCGGTTGGGGTGTGAGGCCCTTGCTCGAGGATGCAGCCCTGCTGGACTGGCTGCGCCAGCAGGCGGGGCAGGTGAGTACCCTGGCCTCGGTGTGTACCGGTGCCTTGCTGTTGGCCTCGGCAGGGCTGCTGGATGGCCGCGAGGCCACGACCCACTGGCGCTCCCTGGCCTTGATGAAGCAAAAATTCCCAAAGGTGCATGTCCGCGAGGATGTGCATGTGGTGGAGGATGGCAACATCATCAGTTCCGCCGGGATCTCAGCCGGCATGGACCTGGCGCTCAAGCTGGTGGCACGGGATCATGGCGACCAGGTCGCCATGAACGCCGCCCGCAACATGGAATATCCCTGGCCCTCCGATAACTCACGACGAGTCACACTCTCATGAAGTCATACACACGCCGACGTTTCCTGTTCACTGCGCTGCTGGTCATCCCCGCCGGCGCGGCCCATGCCAACTGGTGGGAGCGGGGGCAGGAGCTGCTGCGGGACATGACCGGTGGCAGCGGCCCCCAGGGTCTGACTCGAACAGAGATCATCGACGGCCTGCGCGAGGCGCTGCGTATCGGTACCGACAATGTCATCGGCCGCCTGGGACAGCCCGGCGGATTCCTCGACGATCCGCGCATTCACATCCCGCTGCCCGGGGGCCTGGTCCAGGTGCAGGAGACGCTGGGGCGCTTCGGGCTGAGCGGCATGCTGGATGATCTGGAATTGCGCATGAACCGCGCAGCCGAGCAGGCTACGCCCCGGGCCAAGACGCTGTTCGTGAACGCGATCCAGGACATGAGCGTTGAGGATGCCCAGTCCATCCTCAACGGACCGGAGGATGCCGCCACCCGCTACTTCGAGGGTCGCATGCGCGAGCCTCTGGGCAGGGAGATGCGCCCCATCGTGGACGACACCCTGGCTGAATCCGGGGCAGCCAGGGTTCACGAAGACCTCATGGGCCGCTATCGCAGCATCCCCTTCCTGCCCCAGGTGGATTCGGACCTGGACGGCCACGTGGTGGGCCGTGCCCTGGACGGGGTGTTTCATTATCTGGCCGTGGAAGAGGCCGCCATCCGCCAGGACCCGGCAAGGCGCACCACGGAACTGCTCAGGAAGGTCTTCGGCCGCTAGAAGGCTGTCCGCCAGGCCGGGTCTTGGGGAGGCCGTTTCCTGTACCCATGTTTCTGCACCCATGGGCACTGACACGGTCGGGTATGACAATTGTTACAATGTCCTGCTAAGCCCCGTGTTTCAGATTAAATGCTCAACCCCATGGCTCGTAGCGGACATCTTGGACTCAATTTCCACTATGCGACACCCGAGCAGGCCCGCGCCCTGGCCGCAGACACCTGCACCCTGGCGTTGATCCATTTTGGCACCAGTCAGGGAGTCAGCGCCGGCGCAGGCGTTGAATCCGGGCCGCTGGAGATCCATGTGGGCCTGCCGGTGTTGGGCGAGGATGCGGGCGTGGAGGTCTGGCGCGCCAGCGGCGCCGTGACCCGGGGTCATCATGATCAGGTTCACTACGCCCTAGCCGATGAGGTGATGTTCGGTTGCCTGCACCTGCCCAATGCCCCCGACGAGGACCCGCGTGAGGTTACCCGCCGCGCCTACCGGATGATCCTGGATGCCGCGGGCGTCGCCGGTTATCCCCATCTACTGCGTGTCTGGAACTACCTTCCGGCCATCAACGTGCAAGTCCACGGCCTGGAGCGTTATCGCGCCTTCTGCCAGGGCAGGGCAGAGGTGTTCGAGGGGCAGGATGATCACGAATACCGATTGCCTGCGGCCACCGCCATCGGCACCCGTGAGGGGGGCTGTTGATCTACTTTCTGTCCGCCCACCAGCCCCCCAGGCATCTGGAAAACCTCCGCCAGGTGAGTGCCTTTCGCTATCCTCGCTGCTACGGCCCCCGCAGCCCGTCATTTGCCCGCGCCAGCCTCTGGCAGCCTGACGAAACACGCACGGATCTGTTCATCTCCGGTACCGCCAGCATCGTGGGCCATGAAAGCCGTCATCCCAATGATCCGGGCGCGCAGCTTGAGGAAAGCCTCAGAAACGTCCAGAACCTGTTGCAACACGCGGTCGAGCAGGGTGGTCTGCGGGAGGGCGATATCCGTCGCCTGGCCCTGCTCAGGGTCTACCTGCGCCCTGGCACAGACTATCCCGTCGTCCGGGATGCCCTGATGCGGCACCTGGGCGGGGCACTCCCCACCCTCTGGCTTGAGGGCGACATCTGCCGCCAGGAACTGCTGGTGGAAATGGAAGGCCTGTACACCGAGATCGTTTCATCCACGCCTGAACAGGTTCCGGGACCGCACACAAGCGGCCCGTTCCATAGGAGAAGTCCTCATGTCGAAGCCCACCCGCAAGCCCCACCCTGTGCTGGGGGATTACTACCAGGGAGAAGAGGAGCGACGCCATTTCGTGGACGATCTGTTCGACCGCACCGCGCCCCACTATGATCGCATCCTGAAGGTGGGTTTCCTGGGCACCGGGCAGCTCTATCGCCGGCGGGTCCTGAAAATGAGTGGACTGGTCCCCGGCATGGACGTGTTGGACGTGGCCACCGGCACGGGTCCCGTGGCCATCGAGGCGGTGAACATCGTGGGCGGGGATCATCTCACCTGTGTGGATCCCAGTCGGGGCATGATCGACGTGGCCCGTGGCAAATTCAGCGCCGGTTTTATCCAGGGTCTGGGGGAACAACTGCCGGTGGCCAGCGAGCAGTTCGACCGGGTGTACATGGGCTATGGCCTGCGTCACGTCCGTGATCTGGGCGAGACCTTCAGCGAATACTCTCGCGCCCTGCGACCCGGTGGCCGTTGCGTGATCCTGGAGATCTCCCGTCCCGCCACACGACGCCAGATGGCCTTCGCCCGTTTCTACTTCCGGGATTTTGTCCCCTTCCTCAGTCGTGTGATCACCCGTGATACTAATGGCCATACCCTGATGCGTTATTTCTGGGAGACCATCGACCAGTGCGTACCACCCGGTGACATCATCGATGCCCTTGAGGAGAGCGGTTTCGTGAGTGTTCATCGTGACGTGGAGCTTGGGGTGTTCAGTGCGTATCACGCGGAAAAGCCGGCCTGAGGCATACCCCCTCCCTAACCCTCCCCCGCAGGGCGGGAGAGGGGGTGGAAACCAAAACAAAAATCAACCCGCCTTTTTTGTGCCCCGTCTACCGCTTGCGGGGGAGGGTTGGGGAGGGGGCTTCCCCACCGCCCAGTAAGGCGGATCCCCGAAGGTATGGGCCAGGTGCTCGATCAGGGCGCGCACCTTGGCGGGCAGGTGCCGGCTCTGGGGGAATACTGCGTAGATGCCGGATTCCGGCAATTGCCCATCCAGTTCGATGCATTGCAGTCGACCATCCCCCACCGCCTGCCAGACGATGAAGTCCGGAATCACCGCCAGCCCCAACCCGGCAATGGCCGCCTCGCGCATGGCATCGCCGTTGTTTACCTGCATGGCCTCGCGAAAGTGGCCGGTCACGGCGCCGTCCTGGCGTTTGAAGCGCAGTTGGTCGTTGGGATGAACGTTTGAGTAGAGGATGCCTCGGTGTTCAGAGAGGTCCTTGACCTGTTTTGGCAGGCCGTGTTCGCGAATATATTCCGGGCTGGCCACCAGCAGGTTGCAACTGGGCACCAGGCGTCGCGCCACCAGGGTGGAGTCCGGCAGCTGGCCGATCCGGATGGCCAGGTCATAGCCTTCGCCGACCAGGTCCACCATGCGATCGTTGAGATCCAGGTCCAGGGCGATACCCGGGTGTTCCTTGAGGAACGGGAACAGGGCAGGGCCCAAGTGCAGCAGGCCGAAGCTCATGGGGGCCGCCACCCGCAGGGGGCCACGCAGCTCGTGCCCCTTTTCGGCGATGAGTGAGACGGCTTCGTCCAGCTCGCCCAGCATCCGGGCGCAATAGCGGTGAAAGGTCTCCCCCTGTTCGGTCAGGGACAGGCGCCGGGAAGAGCGCTGAATCAGGCGCGCCCCCACGGCGTCTTCCAGTTCCGAGAGCCGATGACTGACCACCGACTTGGCCACCCCCAGGCGGCGTGCGGCCCCGGTGATAGAGCCCACCTCGACGATGACCACAAAGGTGCGAATACCTTCCAGCTTCATGTCTGCGTACCAATTAATCGAACGATGGTTTCGATTCTGAGGCCTTATTCCGATAATTCGCAACACTTAGACTGGGTGCCTGAGATAACCCAGTCCACCGAGGCACCGCCCATGAGCACCAAAGTCCTGATCCTGTATTACTCCACCTGGGGCCATGTGGAGCAGATGGCCCAGGCCGTGGCCGAGGGCGTGCGCGAAGTGCAGGGCGCCGAGGCCATCATCAAGCGTGTGCCTGAGCTGATGCCCGAGGACGTGGCGAGACAGGCCGGCGCCAAGCTGGACCAGGCCGCCCCCCTGGCCATCCCGGCTGAACTGGCGGATTACGACGCCATCGTCATCGGCACCCCAACCCGTTACGGGCGCATGGCCTCCCAGATGGCCAACTTTTTGGATCAGACCGGTCAGCTGTGGTTCCAGGACAAGCTGGTGGGCAAGGTGGGCAGTGTGTTTACCTCCACGGCCAGCCAGCACGGGGGCCAAGAAACCACCCTGGTCTCCACCATCGTGAACCTGCTGCACCTGGGTATGACCATCGTCGGCCTGCCCTATACGGAAAAACGCCAGCTCACCCTGGACGAGGTCAGCGGCGGCACCCCCTATGGCGCCAGCACCCTGGCCGCCGGCGACGGCAGCCGCCAGCCCTCCGAAAACGAACTGGCCATGGCCCGCTCCCAAGGACGCCACGTGGCCGAGACGGCCCTGGCCCAGAAGCTGGGCCGGGAGCACATGGCCTGAGGTCTACAGCAAAGGCTCGATTACCACGAAGCCCACGAAGGGCACGAAGTATTTTTTTTGTTAATTAAAAACTTCGTGCCCTTCGTGGGCTTCGTGGTTCATGCTTTTTCCTTACCGCCCGGACACATGCCAACACACAGCTCAGGGTGGTTACACCGAGTTCTTGATAGACTGTGCGCATCCTGAATCAAGCCCACAGCCCCATGCTGATTATTTCCAACAAGGTCTCCATCCCCGATAACGAAATCGAACTCAGTCCCATCCGGGCCCAGGGGGCGGGGGGGCAGAACGTCAACAAGGTGGCGAGCGCCTTTCACCTGCGCTTCGACATTCCCAATTCCTCCCTGCCTGATTTTTACAAGACCCGTCTCATGGCCTTGAGTGATCAGCGCATCACCAGCGATGGGGTGGTGGTCATCAAGGCCCAGCGATTTCGCACCCAGGAAGGCAATCGGGAAGACGCCCTGAAGCGTCTGACCGAGCTGATCCGAAGCGTTGCCGCGGTGCCCAAGGCCCGCAAGGCCACCCGTCCGAGTCTCACGGCAAAACGCAAGCGCATGGATAGCAAGACCCGCCGGGGAAAGACCAAAGAGCTGCGCGGCAAGGTGGACCCCTGATGCGACCCCGCAGCGACAGCGATTACCAGGGCGGACCGGTCAACTGGCGCATCTTCGTCAGCCTGATCCCCTTTCTCATGGAATTCCGGGGGCGGGTGTTCCTGTCCCTGGGTTTTCTGGCCCTGGCCAAGCTGGCCGGCGTCACCGTGCCGGTGGCGCTCAAGTTCATCGTCGATCACTTCGACTCCCCGGGCGAGGCCATGGTGGCCGTGCCCCTGGCCCTGCTGTTTGGCTATGGCGCCCTGCGCTTCGCCTTGGTGTTCTTCGGCGAACTGCGCGACGCGGTGTTCGCCCGGGTGGCGGAGCGGGCGATGCGCCGGGTGTCCCTGAAGGTGTTCGAGCACCTGCACCGGCTGGACCTGGGCTTTCATCTCTCCCGCCAGACCGGTGGCCTTGCCCGGGATATCGAGCGTGGCACTACGGGCATCAGCTTTCTGCTGCGCTTCATGCTGTTCAATATCGTGCCCACGGTACTGGAGATCGGCATGATCGCGGTGATCATGCTGGTGGTCTTCGACGTCAGCTTTGCGCTGACCGTGGTGGGTGCCGTGGCGGTCTACGTGCTCTTTTCCATCTACGTCACCGAATGGCGCAACCGCTTCGTGCGGCAAAGCAACCAGATGGACAACGTCTCCAATACCCGGGCCATGGACAGCCTGCTCAACTACGAGACGGTAAAGTACTTCGGTAACGAGACCTACGAGGCCAGGGAGTACGACAAGAACCTGGTGGCCTGGGAAGAGGCGCGCATGAAAAACCGCCTGTCCCTGGCCGGACTGAACTCAGGCCAGGCCCTGATCATCGCCGCCTCCATCACGGTGATGATGATCCTGGCGGCCCGGCAGGTGGCGGCGGGTGAAATGACCCTGGGCGACCTGGTGATGATCAACGCCTACATGATCCAGTTGTTTATGCCCCTGAACTTCCTGGGCTTCGTCTACCGCGAGATCCGTGAGGCGCTGATCAACATCGAACGCCTGTTCAAGTTGATGTACCAGCCCGCGAAGGTGACGGACGTCGACGATGCCGCGGAACTCAAGGCCGACGGCGTCGCCATCCGCTTCGAGCATGTGAGCTACGCCTACACCGATGACCGGCCCATCCTCAGGGACGTGAGCTTCGAGATCCCAGCCGGACAGAAGCTGGCCATCGTGGGCCCCAGTGGTGCGGGCAAATCCACCATCGCCCGGTTGTTGTTCCGTTTCTACGATGTCACCGAGGGCTCCATCAGCATCAATGGCCAGGACATCCGCCAGGTAACTCAGGACAGCCTGCGCCGGGCCATCGGTGTGGTGCCCCAGGACACGGTGTTGTTCAACGACACCATCCGCTACAACATCGCCTATGGACGACCAGAGGCCAGCGATGAGGACATTGCCCGGGCCGTGCGCATGGCCCATCTGGATGGTTTCATCGACACCTTGCCCCAGGGCATGGACACCCAGGTGGGCGAGCGCGGACTCAAGCTCTCCGGCGGAGAGAAGCAGCGCATTGCCATGGCCCGGGTGCTGCTCAAGGACCCGCCCATCCTGGTACTGGACGAGGCCACTTCCTCCCTGGACTCCCATGGGGAGAAGGTGATCCTCGATGCCTTGAACGAGGTAACCCAGCGGCGTACCACCCTGGCTATCGCCCACCGCCTGTCCACCATCGTGAACGCCGATCGCATCATCGTCCTTGATGGTGGAAGGATCGTGGAGCAGGGCAGTCACGGAGAACTGCTGGCCCATGGCGGCACCTATGCGAAGCTGTGGACGCATCAACAACAGGAAAAAAGCGGGACTGCCGTTGTAGATGCGTCTTCCCCGCTGCCTGATAATCTCTAGGCCGTTGACGGTGGTCGTCGACTCGGCTGACTCAAACTGGGAGAGTCCCATGAAAACCCCATTACGCGTCATCGCCATCCTCCTCCTGTTCGCCCTGCTGTCCTTGCCCGCCATGGCCGGGCAGACGGTGATCACCAGTGTCGATACGGCCCGTATCCAGTCCCTGCTGGGAGACCTGGGTTTTACCGGCAGCGAGGTGGACGAGGACGGAGACGTGGTCGTGATGATGCAGGGTCGTCCCGTGATCCTCATGATCGCCTCGGGCAATGGACGTCAGGTCCAGGCGGTCGTCGCCTTCGTGGACATGGGCATCACCATGGAACAGGTCAATCACTGGAACGCGACCCGGCTGCTCTCCAAGGCCTACATCGACGGCGATGGCGACACCATCTTTGAATCGGATCTGGACATGGACGGCGGTGTCACCGTGGACCGGGTCAAGGACTGGCTGCAGACCTTCAACATGATGGTGGACATGTTCGTGCGCGAGGTCATTCAGGGCAAAGGCTTTGACAGCCCGCGCAGACCCTCACGCAGCCGCGACCTGCAGGTCGGCCTTCACTCCGTGCCTGCCTGACAGAGTCAGGGTCCGATAGCGTGGTCGTGGCAGGCCCAGGTTCATGAACCCTTCACCAGGTCTGCGGCCACGTCTGATCGTTCGTGAGAGCCGCCTCTACCAGGTGGTCTTCCTGCTGGTGCTGCTGGCCTTCGGCGCTGCCATGCTTTATTTCGCTGGGCATGAAAAGGTCCCCCCGGTCGCCACGGTCCTGCTGGGGGGCGTACTCCTGTTGTTCGTGCTCATCCAGGTCCGGCTCCTGGGCAGGGCCTTGAGTGCCGAGAACTGGTTGCTCAAGTTTTACGCCGACGGCATTGCCCTGCAGCCCGGGGGCTACCTGGCAGGAGCGCAGGACAAGACAGTGTTCATCCCCGCCGAAGCCCTGCGTGGCGCGCGCATCCTCAGGCAGCCCCATGTGGTGACCGTGCGGCGCGGATCACGCAGTCAGCAAAAACATCGTCTGTTCATTTACCTGGAGATCGACGTGGACAAGAGCCGGGTTCGCCAGGCACCCAGCGAACCGGCCCAGCCGGACAAGACGCGGGGTGTCCGCGCCAGCTTTATCCATGTGCCCATCACGGAGACGGCCGAGGGTTATCGCATCCAGCTGCGCAGTGAGCAAAGCCGCGTGTCGCCATCGGTGCGGCGCATTGCCGGGGAATTCCGCCAGTTCGGTATCCAGGTCAGGGAAAGCCGGGTCGCCATGAAACTCTCGTCTCTCAATGATGCGGATTTCGAGGCCGAGGTATTGCGCATGCAGGGCGAGGGCAGGGAGCAGGATGCCATCGGTGCCCTGAGGCAACGCCACCGGCTGTCCGGCGCCGAGGCCCGGGAACGCCTGGAGGCCCTGGCCGGTAAGGCGGCGTCCCGGGACGGCGCAAACGACTGAAGGGCTGCCCTGAATGGCATACCTGCGGGCCATCATTCCAGGCTCGATGAGGGGCGCGGAAGCCGCTTGACAAGGGCTTTCTGATAATTCCTAATAGGAAACATTGTTTCCCATCAGGAACCTGTCCCGTGAGTCAGCATTGTTACCGCCTGATCATCTCCTGCCCGGACCGGGTGGGTATCGTGGCCGCCGTCAGCGGCTTCCTGTCCCGCCACGGGGGCTGGATCACCGAGGCCAGCCAGCATTCGGACCCGGGTTGCGAGTGGTTCTTCATGCGCTACGAGATCCGCGCCGATTCCCTGCCCTTCGACGACCAGGCTCCTGCGGGAAGCGTTCGCCCCCATCGCCGATGAATTCGCCATGACCTGGCAGGTGACCGATGCCCGCAGCCCCAAGCAGGTGGTGCTCATGGTGAGCAAGCGGGATCACTACCTCACGGAGCTCTACCTCTGCGCCTGGGCCGCGACGTGGAAAGGACGGTGCTGTCCCGAGGCCTGCGTTACCACCTGGAGGACCGGGTGCTGATTCATGGCAACAAGACCGTGGTGTTCAACTGATGCCGTTGCGGCTCATCAAGAATGCATTCAGTGATGCGCCTGACGCGCGCTTTTTCAATACACCGAAGAAACTGCGCGACAGCTACGATGTGGTGATCATCGGCGGTGGCGGCCACGGCTTGGCCTGCGCCTACTACCTCGCCCGGGACCACGGCATCACCAACGTGGCCGTGCTGGAGCAGGGTTACATCGGCGGTGGCAACACCGGGCGCAATACCACCATCGTGCGCTCAAACTACCTCACCCCCGAGGGCGTGAAGTTCTACGACGAGAGTATCCGCCTGTTCAAGGATCTGTCCGAGGACTTCGACCTCAACATCTTCTACTCCGAGCGCGGCCACTTCACCCTGGCCCATACGGATGGTGCCCTGCGCACCATGCGCTGGCGCGCCGAGGTCAACAAACACTTCGGCGTCGACAGTGAACTGGTGGACCGGGAGGCGATTGCAGAGGCCGTGCCTATGATGGACCTGGACTGCGGCGGGGAGCATCCGGTGCTGGGCGCCTTGTATCACGCGCCCGGCGCCGTGGTGCGCCACGATGCCGTAGCCTGGGGGTACGGACGCGGAGCCGATCGCCGTGGTGTGGAGATCCACCAGAAGACCCGGGTTACCGGTATCCAGGTGGAGCAGGGC
>JBHEOJ010000052.1:0-331 GCA_046260855.1 Thioalkalivibrio sp. | reverse complement strand
AGACCGACCGTGGCCTCATTAAAACAGCCAAGGTGATCTCCATGGTGGCCGGTTCCACTCCCCGGGTCACGAGCATGGCCGGGATCACTACCCCCATCGTGATTCATCCCCTGCAGGCCTGCGTCACCGAGCCCATGAAGCCCTGGCTGGACACCATAATCGTCTCCGGCAGTCTGCATGTGTATGTCTCACAGTCTTCCCGGGGCGAACTGGTCATGGGCGCAGCCCTGGACCCTGCCATCCTACATTCCACCCGTTCGACGCTGGATTTTGTCGAAGGCCTGGCGGATCAGATGCTGGATCTGTTCCCGTTCCTGGGAAACAGCAAGGT
>JBHEOJ010000051.1:0-13681 GCA_046260855.1 Thioalkalivibrio sp. | reverse complement strand
CGGTGGAGCCGGTCACCAGCACCATGCCCTGATGGTGCTCGATGAGTTGATGAACCACCGGTGGCAAACCCAGCTCATCAAGTTCGGGCACGCTGGCGGGCACATGGCGGAAGGTGGCGCCCACACCGGTGGCCTTGCGAAACAGGTTGACGCGAAAGCGTCCTACTTCCTCGGCCACATAGGAGAAATCCAGATCCTCCCCGTCGCGAAAACGCTGGCGCTGGGTCGGGGTGAGGATCTCAAGCACATAGCCCTCCAGCTCCCGGTCACCCAGGTCGCGAAACTTGATGGGCATCAACTCGCCGTTCATGCGCAGCATGGGCGGCACACCTACTGCCAGGTGCAGATCGGAGCAACCCTGTTCACGGCCCAGCTTGAGAAAAGCGTTGATGCGCGCCATGGCTAGTCGATAAAGCCCGCCAGCGCGCGACGGACCTCCTCCATGTTCTGGTAACGGTCATCGGGAGACAGGGCCATCATCCTGGCCACCACGGCGCTCAGGGTCTTGGGCACATTCGGGTTGACCTCGAACACGGGGCGGGCGTTGCCCTGCACGTGTTGATACATCACCGCCATCTGGTCTTCTCCGGCGAAGGGCAGCGAGCCCGTGAGCATCTCGTACATTATGATACCCAGGGCGTAGATGTCGGAGCGGGCATCCACCGGCTTGCCCAGTACCTGCTCGGGCGCCATGTATTTGGGCGTGCCGATTAGGATGCCGGTGCGGGTAAGCTGCTGGTCGCCGGCAGCCCGTGCGGCGGCCACACCGAAATCCACGATCTTCACCAAGCCGCGATTGTTGATCAGCACGTTGCCGGGTTTGAGGTCCCGATGCACCACCCCGGTCTCGTGGGCGGCGGCCATGCCGGTGGCAATATCCCTGCCGTAACGAATGGCGGTCTCCAGCTCCAGAGGCTCACGACCCTCCAGGAACACGGTCAGGGTGCTGGAGGGGAAATACTCCATGGAGATGGCCATGAGACCCTGGACATTCAGGAAGTCGTAGATACGAATGACGTTTTCGTGGGTGATCTTACGCGACAGGCGCATCTCCTGCACGAAGCGGCGGATCATGTCCTCATCGGCGGCCATCTGTGCGTGCAACACCTTGAGGATCACCGTCTCGGCGATGATCACATCCTCCACCAGCAGCACGACGCCAAAGGCACCACGGCCCACCTTGCGCACATAGCGGTAGCGATCCCCGAGCATGTCACCGGCCTTTAGACGGGTCACATCCAGGGTCTCCTGGGGTGTCGTCGGGACGGGCTGTTTATGCTGCGCCGGCATATCATCGGATGCCTGCAGCATGGACATGGCCAGGGTCTTGTCGCGTCCCACCTTCTCCGCACGACCCACCATCCGGGTCAGGGAGGCGGCCGAGGAATACTTGGCCTGCAGGCGATCGCGCACATCCTCGGCCGCCTCACGCACCTCGTCGGAAGCGGTCTCGGTGTACTTGATGACAGCCTCGCAGATCTGCATCGCATTGTCCGATCCGGCCAGCTCGCCTAGGGCATGCAAGGCCTCGAACTGGACCGGCAATTCCGGGCGCTTGAGCTGTTCCAGTACACCATGGATGACCCGGTCATCACCCAGCTTGGCCAGAGCCCTGAGCACCACCGGACCGGCCTCGGCATCACGCTTAAGCATGCGAAGAAGGGCCGGTGCAGCCGCCTTGTTGCCGATATTGGCCAGGGCATCCACGGCCCGCTCGCGCACCCACCAGTCGGAATCATCCAGGGCATCGATGAGATGGCTCAAGGCCGTCTCATCCTTGGTGGAATTGAGGATCTCAATGGCCGAACGGCGTATGAACTCGTCTTCGTCGCGGATCAGCTCCACCACCGCCTTGATCACCCGGGGCCCGCCGATCTTGGCCAGGGCATCGGCGGAGCGGGCGCGTACCCACCAGTCGGCATCCTTTACCGAGGCCAGCAACTCTTTGATGGCCTCGGCGCTGCCGATACTGTTGAGCACCTCCACCGCCGCACGGCGGGCGTGTTCGGCCTCATCGTGCAGTACCTCGGAGAGATATTTCATGGTGTCCGGGTCGTTGCGCTGCACGATGGCCTCGATGGCCTGTTCCTGGACGTTCATGTCCTTGTCCCGCAGCAGATTGCACAGCTTGTCGAGATCCAGACTGGCAGCATCGTTTTCCGACAGGGACTCCAGGGCCGCCTGACGCACATTCTTGTCCGGGTCCTCCAGCAGTGACTGCAGGGCCTCCACCACCTCCGGCTGGCGGAAACGACCCAGGATACGCACTATCTGCAGACGCACCACAGGGTCCTTTCCCGAGACCCGGTTGAGCAGTTCCGGCACCAGGCCCTTGTCGGCAATCTCGCCCACCAGTTTCAACAGGGCGTTGCGGTCGGTGGCATCCAAGGTATATGCGTAGCGCAGCAGGGCGCCGCCATCCAGGCGGCTACGATGGGCGGAGAGCACCTGGATCAGTGCAGACTTGGACACGCGGGGGTCGGAAAAGGAGGCCATGAGGCGGTTGGGATCATAGCCACTGCCGCGCGACAGCAGGTCGGTTATCCGCGCCACCAACTGCGTGTTGCCATCGGCCAGGACCTGGACGAATAGCGGCAGACTGCTGTTGTCCAGCAGCCGGCCCAGGAGCTCGGAAACGCGCCCCTGCTCATCGCGGCCCGAATGTCCCAGGGCGTGGATGAGCTTGGTGATGCCGGTGTCCCCCAGTTGGCGCAACTTAGCCACCAGCTGCTTGCGCTCCTCCGCGCTACCCACTCGCTCTTGGGGATCCAGCAGGCGCGCGATAATCCGCTCGGCCTTGAAATCCTTGAGCAGGCTCACGCCGCGACCCCCCTGAACTGACGAGCTGAGACGGTGAGCGATGCGGATTGCGGTTTGCCGGATGGGCGCATGGGTTCAGTGGTCCAGGGGGGTGACCCTGACGATATAGGCCTTGTTGACCAGGGTGATGCGGGTGTCGCCGTCCATGAACAGACGCACGAAGCGGTCCTCGAAGATGTTGATGTAGTCGAACAGGCGGGCGTGTTCCGGTGCCAGCATCTCCCGTATCACCCCTTCAAGGGTGGAACCGTCCATCAGGTGCAGGCGGCTGCGCAGGGCGACGCCCCCTTCGGGCAGCCCCTGGCCGGGCTCCGGGGTGTATTCCAGACGCACCACCGCATGCTTGTTGTAGAAACGCAGGTCGTCGTCGTTGCCCCCCCGAAACACGAAGAAGGGTTCCGGACCGTTCATGGCCTCTTCCGGCAACTCCTCCCCCTCATGCCGATCACTCTGACAATGCAGGAAGATCGCACCCACCACCGGCCCCTCGGGATGGACCCAGAGCTTCAGGTGTTTGAGCTTCTTGGGGATTTTTAAGGCTTCGTTATCCATATTCGCTCCCGTCAATCCGTGCCCCGGTCAGATAAATCAAGGTCATATGGGATTTCCCATGCTTCAGTATCGCGCATTTGAAACCCATTGTGGCAAACCAGGTCCCAGAGTGACTATTGACAAGGGGAACACTACTAATGATAATCGTTCGTATTAGCATTAACAGAAGCTAACCAGAGTCACTCAACCCCTAACAACCGTAATATCCGGAGACGAAACCCATGTCATCTCGTATCAGCCCCCTTCTCCTGCCTCTGTTGCTGTTGGCCCTGACCCTGTTCCCCGGCGCCCTGTTCGCCCAGGGGGAGGTCAATGTGTATTCCGCACGCCAGGAAGCACTCATCAAACCCCTGCTGGATGAATTCACGGACAAGACTGGCATCCGCGTCAACCTGGTCACCGCCAAGGCAGGTGCCCTGCTGCAACGCCTGCGCAGCGAAGGCCGCAACTCCCCCGCCGACCTGATGATCACCGTGGACGCTGGCAACCTGCACAATGCCCGTGAGGCTGGCGTACTGCAGGCGGTTGAATCGGACATCCTGGATGCCGCCATCCCCGCGCAGTACCGGGACCCGGGTAATCAATGGTTCGGCCTGTCCCTGCGTGCCCGACCCATCATGGTCGTGGACGACCAGGTAGGTGAAGGGGAAGTGAGTCGCTACGAAGACCTCGCCCATGAGCGCTTTAAGCGTCGTATCTGCATCCGCTCCTCGGAGAACATCTACAACCAGTCCATGATCGCCTCCATGATCGTGGCCAAGGGCGAACAGCAGACCGAGACCTGGGCCCGTGGCCTGGTGGCCAACATGGCCCGTCCGCCCCAGGGTGGGGATCGCGACCAGATCCGCGCCGCGGCCGCCGGCCAGTGCGACGTCGCCATCGCCAACACCTATTACCTGGCCCAGATGTTGGCCGGGGAAGACGCCGGCGACCGGGAGGCCGCCAGCCGCATCCGGGTGATCTGGCCCAACCAGGACGACCGCGGCGCCCATGTCAACGTCAGTGGCGCCGGCCTGGTAAGCACCGCGCCCAACCGTGACAACGCCGTGCGCCTGCTGGAATTCCTGGTCAGTGACAGCGCCCAGCAGTGGTATGCCGAGTCCAACCAGGAATACCCCGTCAAGGCCGACGTGGCCTGGAGCGAAACCCTTCAGTCCTTAGGTGAATTCCGCGCCGATGAGATCAACATGGGCCTGCTGGGCGAAAACAACGCCGCCGCAGTACGCCTGATGGATCGCGCCGGCTGGAGATAAAGGCCGTATCAAGTGGCTAGTCTCAAGTGGCAAGGAAATCCGTTTCCTTGCCACTTTTCTGTTTCAGCACCAATCAGAAACAACACCCCAATGCGATACATGATGCAGGTTTCCTTGCCACTAGCCACTTGAGACTAGCTGTGATTTTCATGCCAGCTGGTATCATCCCCAGCCTTTGACCGGGAAATCCCTGACTTGAACCGCGAGGCCAGCCAAGCCATTACCCCATCCCTGCCCCGCTGGCGCCGGCCAGATGCCTGGCGCACCGGCGTGGTGCTCACAGCACTGATCCTGGCGCTGCCGGTGATCGTGGTGTTCGCCCATCTGCTGCTGCCCAGCGGCGAGGTCTGGCAACATCTGCGCGAAACGGTCCTGCGGGACTACGTGTTCAACTCCCTGCTGCTGATGCTGGGCGTGGGCATCGGCGTGCTGCTCATCGGCGTGCCCACCGCCTGGCTGGTGAGCCTGTGCGAGTTCCCGGGCCGGCGCCTGTTCCAGTGGGCCCTGCTGCTGCCCCTGGCCATGCCCGCCTACATCATCGCCTATACCTATACGGGCATGCTGGACTTCCCCGGTCCGGTCCAGACCCAGCTTCGGGACTGGTTCGGCTGGGGCTATGGGGATTACTGGTTCCCGGAGATCCGCTCCCTGAGCGGCGCGATACTCATGCTCTCCCTAGTGCTCTATCCCTACGTCTACCTGCTGGCACGGGCCGCCTTTCTGGAACAATCAGTCTGCGTGCTGGAGGTCTCCCGCACCCTGGGCAACGGACCCTGGGCGGGCTTTTATCATGTTGCCCTGCCACTGGCCCGGCCCGCCATCATCACCGGGCTGTCCTTGGCCCTCATGGAGACCCTCGCCGACTACGGCACGGTGCAGTACTTCGGTATCAGCACCTTCACGACCGGTATCTTCCGCACCTGGTTCGGCATGGGCGAGCCGGGTGCCGCAGCGCAGCTAGCCGCCGTCCTGATGAGCTTCGTGTTTGTGCTCATCCTGCTGGAACGCTGGTCGCGGCGCCGCGCCCGTTTCCATCACACCAGCAACCGCTACACCCAGCTGCCCCGTTATCGCCTGACGGGCTGGCGGCGCAACGCGGCCCTGGCCGCCTGCATCCTGCCGGTGCTGTTGGGCTTCCTCCTGCCCGCCATCCAGCTGACCGTGTGGGCCGCCGGCACCAGCGATGTCTGGATGAGCACGGAGTTCCTGCGCCTGACCTGGAACAGCCTGGGCCTGGCCGCCATCACCGCCGTGCTGGCGGTGCTCCTGGCCCTGTTCATGGCCTATGGCCAGCGGCTGCGCCCCGCCTGGAGCAACAGCCTTGCCCTGCGGGTGGCGGGCATGGGCTACGCCGTGCCGGGCACGGTGATCGCGGTCGGCGTGATGCTGCCCTTCGCCTGGATCGACAACACCCTGGACGCCTGGATGCGCGAGACCTTCGATATCTCCACCGGGCTGCTGTTGTCGGGCACCCTCGTGGCGCTGGTGTTTGCTTACTGCGTACGTTTCCTGGCGGTGTCCCTGAATACCGTGGAGGCGGCACTGGGCAAGATCAAACCCTCCATGGACGATGCCGCCCGTTCCCTGGGCATGGCCCCCAACCGGGTACTGCGCGCCGTGCACATGCCCATCATGCGCGGCTCCCTGCTCACCGCCGTGCTGCTGGTGTTCGTGGACGTGCTTAAGGAACTGCCCGCCACGCTCATCCTGCGCCCTTTCAACTTCAACACCCTGGCGGTGCGCACCTTCGAGATGGCGTCCGACGAGCGCCTGGCCGATGCCGCCAGCGCGGCCCTTGCCATCGTGATCGCCGGCATCATTCCGGTTATCCTGCTGAGCCGCACCATCAGCCGCTCAAGACCCGGACATGACACAGCTGCTTGAAGTCGACAACGTGGACGTGGCCTATGGCGCCATCACCGTGGTGCATCAGGTCAGCCTGGAACTGCGCAAGGGGCTGATCGGCTGTCTGCTGGGCCCCAGCGGTTGCGGCAAGACCACCCTGCTGCGGGCCATCGCAGGCTTCGAATCGATATCCGCCGGCGAGATCCGCCTGGATGGCACCGTGGTCAGCCGCCCCGACTGGACCACCGCCCCGGAGCGTCGCCAGGTGGGCATGGTGTTTCAGGACTTCGCCCTTTTTCCACATCTAAGCGTCGCCGAGAACATCGGCTTCGGCATCCGCCACCTCTCCACCCGGGAACGGGAGGCCCGGGTGGCCGAGCTGCTGGAGCTGGTGGGGCTGCCCACCTACGGCAACAATTACCCCCATGCCCTGTCCGGCGGCCAGCAGCAGCGCATCGCCCTGGCGCGGGCCATGGCGCCGCGCCCACGACTGCTGTTGCTGGACGAGCCCTTCTCCAGCATGGACGTGGAACTGCGCGAGGAACTGGCCAGAGAGGTGCGCCGCATCCTCAAGCAGGAGCAGATCACCGCCATCCTGGTCACCCATGACCAGATGGAGGCCTTCGCCATGGCCGACCGGATCGGCGTGGTCAATACTGGACGCATCCTGCAGTGGGACACCGCCTACAACCTCTACCATCGTCCCAATGAGCGTTTCGTGGCCGACTTCATCGGCCAGGGAAAACTGCTGACGGGGGCCGTGCTCAACGAACACCAGGTGGAAACAGAGCTGGGCATCATCACCGGCCAGGTCCCCAAGGGCTGCGACATCGGCGACCCCGTGGACGTGCTGGTACGCCCCGACGACATCCGCCCCGATGACCAAAGCCACATCAGCGGCGAGGTCCTGGACAAGGCCTTTCGCGGTGCCAGTTTCCTCTACACCCTGCGCCTGGCCAGCGGCGGCAAGGTGCTCTGCTACGCGCCCAGCCACGACAATTTTGCCGTGGGGGAAAGGATCGGCCTGAAACTGGCCTTCAACCACCTGGTGATCTTTCCGAGGGCGTGAGGGGGTATGGGAGAGGCGTTAGGCGTTAGGCGTTAGGCGTAAAGCCCCATCACCTCTCGATGCTCAAACCAACGGGATTTTTAGCCACAGAGGGCACAGAGGGCACAGAGGGCACAGAGGGCACAGAGGGCACAGAGGGCACAAGAAACCCTACCTGTTAATAGCGTTTTTCCCTCTGTGACCTCTGTGGCTAACCGCCTTTCGTCTTACGCCTTTCGCCTGTCACCTAACGCCTCCCCCCCTATACTTGCGCCATGCCCCCAACCGACCACCAACCACGCCTCGGCTGGCGCGAATGGATCGCCCTGCCTGAACTGGGCATCCCGCGCCTGGAATGCAAGGTGGACACGGGTGCCCGCAGCTCGGCCCTGCACGCGTTCTACATAGAGCCCTTCGTGCGCGACGGAAAAAAATAGGTGCGCTTCGGCCTGCACCCGGCGGCCGGCAGCAACACCCCTGAACTGCACTGCGAGGCGCCAGTCTCCGACCGACGGGTGGTCACCGACTCCGGCGGACACCGCACCCGCCGCTACGTGATCACCACTGACATCATCATCGGCACCCGTCGGTGCCGTATCGAAGTCACCCTCACCAACCGGGACAAGATGCGCTTTCGCATGTTGCTCGGACGCACCGCCCTGGCGTACGGCTACCTGGTGGAACCCAGCGTTGGCACATCTGGCTGGGGAGCCAGTGGCTAGCTAGTGGCTAGTCTCAAGCGGCAGGGAACCCCGGGCTTCCTTGCCACCAGCCACTTGAGACTTGTCACTGCTTATGTGCCACTGCTTACTTGCTACTTGCGAATCAACTGCTAGAATCCACGCCTCACTTGGCAACACAGGCCCGGTTTTATGGACGTTTGCAGTCAGACACGCGCGAAGGCCGACGACGGCCTTGACCGGGTGCGCCGCAGCCTCCGCAGGGACCGCCTCCCCTCCCGGGTCATCTGACCCGCCGAAGGGCCCCGTCCCCACAGGCCGCGACACGCGGCCCGGACAGGTGACCCAACCACCACAGGATCCCCCGGTCCTATCGACGTCGAATTCCTTCGCTGATTCCATCCCGCCGGCATCTACCGGCACAGGCGCGCATTCCCGATGGCGCGCCCCAAGCGATTTAAGGAGTGATTCGATGACCATACTGATGAACAAGGCCCTCACCGGCCCCCAGTCCGCCCCCACCGAATCCGGAACGGAAACCGTGGACATGGCCCTGCGCAACGGTGCATTCGGCACCGCGCGCCTGCGTTTTCTGCGGCTCTCGGAAGGCGCCCAGCTCCGCCTGCTGGAAGAGATTCCGGTCAAGGACGCGGTGCGCCTGAGCGGTGGACTGCCCACCTACACCCTGACGAGACTCTACGAACGCCTGCCCCGCAAGCTGGGTCGGGCGCTGATGCAGTCCCTTCCCGATGGCAAGCGCCACGGCGTCCTCGTGATCCTCAACCATCGCCGACGGGCCTGAGCCACGGGACACGCAAGACACACGCCCCTGTCTTACCCACTTGCTGCAGCCCCCCGGCTGCCCCGGGGCGGGTCTGTGCACGGACGCGCACAAACCCGCTAAATGTGGCTTTGCTAGGCTCGTGGGCAGTACCATTCCCGCTTCCCAGCGCCCTGTACATCCGGCATCCTTGCGCCTTCCAACCTGACCACCACCGTGCTCCCCATGAAAATTGCCATTCTGTCCCGAGACGCCAAGCTCTATTCCACCGGGCGCCTGACCCAGGCCGCCCGCGACGCCGGTCATGAGATCCAGGTGCTGAACCCCCTGCGCTGCTAACATGAACATCACCTCCACCAAGCCCAGCATCCACTACAAGGGCGAGGAGCTGACCGGCTTCGACGCGGTGATCCCGCGCATCGGCGCCTCCATCACCTTTTATGGCACGGCAGTGCTGCGTCAGTTCGAGATGATGGGGGTGTTCCCCATGTGCGAATCCGTGGCCATCACCAGGGCACGGGGGCACGGGACAAGCTGCGCTGTCTGCAACTGGTCTCCGGAGAGGGGGTGGGTCTGCCGGTCACCGGCTTCGCCCATTCACCCGATGACATCGACGACCTATTGCAGGAGGTTCAGGGCGCACCCCTGGTGGTTAAGCTCCTAGCAGGCACCCAGGGTGTGGGTGGGGGCATCGAGACCGCCTCCGGCGTGGACGTGGCGGGGCGTATCGTGGGTTCATCGAACAGAACGCCCGGCCCAATCGCACACGCACCAAGGGCAAGGGATAAGGGAAGTGGGAAGGATGAAGGATGAAGGATGATCTGAACCCATGGTGCTCGACGGGGACAAATACTAGCGAGCTGTTACTCTTTTGACAGAGCCCCTGATCATCCCTGGATACCTACCGAAGTGCCGCCTGCCCTGCCTCTTGCCCGTCTGATGCACGCCCTGCGCCGCCATGCTCCGGCGGCCATGCTGCTGGCCTGCCTGCCACTTAGCATGGCCCAGGCACAATCGCCGAGCATCAACATCAGCGGCGCAGGGGATGCGCTTGAGGACAACATTCGCGCCCACCTGAGCATCGTCCGCGAGCCCTGCGACCTGGCGCAGTGGCGCGAGCAACCCCTGTTGCGCCGTGCCGAGGACGAAACCCGCGAGGCCCTGCGGGCCCTGGGTTACTACTCTCCCGAAGTGGCCCTGGACTTCAATCGCAGCAATGACTGCTGGCAACTCCAGGTGCGCGTTGAACCCGGCGAGCCGGTGCGTGTACGCCAGATCCTGGTCACCCTGGACGGCCAGGCGCATGAGGACCCTGCCTTCCGGGAAGTGCTGGACGATGCCCCGCTCAAGGAAGGCGACCGGCTACGCCATGACCACTACGAACAGCTGCGCCGCTCGCTCACCAGGCTGGCTGCCGACCGCGGCTATCTGGACAACCGCCTGATCACCCGGGAACTGCGGGTCAACGTCGAAGAAGCGAGTGCCGATGCGGTCATCCACATGGACAGCGGTCCGCGCTATCACTTCGGCACCGTGACCCTGGACCAGGACATCCTCAAACCGGAGTTTCTGGACAAGTTCGTGCCCTTCAAGAGCGGCGAAGGCTATGACAGCCGCCAGCTCATCGACCTGCAACAGTCCCTGGCAGACAGCGGCTATTTCAGCGAGGTTCGGGTACGCACCGAGACTGAGGCCCGCGGCGATGACGCGGTACCCATCCGCGTTGAACTCACACCCCGCCCGCGCCACTCCTACATGGCAGGCATCGGTGCCTCCACCGATATCGGCCCGCGCCTGCGTCTGGGCTTCGAGAACCGTTACGCCAACCGTTCCGGCCATCGCTACACCACCGAAATGGAACTCTCACCGGTGCGTTCCGGCGTGGGCTTCAACTACGAGATCCCCCTGGACGATCCCGCCAGGGAACGCATCAACCTCATGGCCAGCTATCTGACCGAGGACACCGACACGCTGCGTTCCGATCTCTATGGCATCGGCATCAGCCACATGCGCCAGCACGACTCCGGCTGGCTGGAGACCCGCTCGCTTAACTATGAGCGGGAGGACTACACCGTGGCCGATGTCACCGCCCGCAGCGACCTGCTCATGCCGGGCCTGTCCTTCTCCCGGGTGCGCGCTGATCACCCCCTCGTTCCCCAACGGGGCTGGCGCCTGCACGGCAGCGTGCGCGGCGCCTCCGAGGACGTTATTTCAACGGTCAGCTTCGTGCAGCTTCACGGCCGCGCCAAACTCATCCTGCCCCTGGGACCCGGGCGACTGATCACCCGTGCCGAGGCCGGTGCCACCCAGACCAACCAGCTCACGGACCTGCCCTCCTCAGTGCGCTTTTATGCCGGCGGTGACAGCAGCGTGCGCGGCTATGGCTACCAGCGCATCGGCCCCACCAATGCCGACGGCGAGGTGATCGGCGGACGTCACCTGCTGGTGGGCAGCGTGGAGTACGAATACCCCGTATTCGGGCTCTGGAGCGTTGCCGCCTTCGTGGACAGCGGCAACGCCTACGACGGCGTCGAGGACTACGACCCAAAGACTGGCGTGGGCTTCGGCGTTCGCTGGCGCTCCCCCATCGGCCCCATCCGGGTGGACATCGCACACCCGCTGGATGGTGACGAGAGTTTCCGCCTGCACCTGACCATGGGGGCTGACCTGTGATCAGCCGCCTGCTCATCGGTGCGCTGGTGGTGTTCATCGCCCTGGCCACAGTGCTCACCGCACTGTTGGGCACCGAGCCCGGGACACGCTGGGTGATCAAGCAGGGGGCAGAGCAGGCCCCCGGAGATCTGCGCATCGACCAGGTGGACGGTACCCTGCTGCGCGGTGTCAGCATGCAGGAAATTTGGTTCGAAGATGATGGTCTCAGCCTGCGAATCGAGCGCCTGGAACTGCGCATCAACGCTGCGGCCCTGTTCGGCGCACGCCTGGCCATCACCCGCCTGAACCTGCGCGGCCTGGACCTGCACACCTGGCCCGATCCCGACCCGGCACCCGCCGAGCCCTTCCGGATGCCCGAATCCATCACCCTGCCCCTGGCCATCGATCTGGCGCCAGCCCGGCTCACGGACCTTCGCCTGACTTTCGGCGATGCCCAGCCCCTGGTGATCAACGAGATACGACTGGCCGCCAGCATCGATGGCCAGTCGGCACGCATCCGCACCCTGACCGTGGACGCCCCGGATTTCGCCCTGGACCTCACCGCCCGAAGCGACCTGGCCCAGCCCTACCCCCTGGAGGCTGAGTTGACCTGGCAGGTCAACCTGCCCGAGGCCCTCGCCGTTGGCCTGGTCAGCACCCAGGCCAACGGCCGCATCCAGCTCAGTGGGGATCTCGAGCGCCTGGCACTGCAGCACCAGGTGGAAGCGCCGGTGAACCTTCGTGGCGAGGGGGAGCTCATGGAGCTGCTCACCGATCCGGCCTGGGACCTGACCCACCACTGGGAGGCCTTCACCTGGCACCTGCCGGAACAGGGCGAGGTGCATCTGGAGGCGGGCGATCTGCTCAGCACCGGCACCCTGGAAGACCATCGCCTGGAGCTCGACACCGCCGTCGTCCCCCTGGACTATCCCCCCCAGCACATCCGTCTCGAGGCCCGGGGCGACACCCAGGCCTTCTCCGAGCTCTCCCTGGAACTGGCGGGTGAGACGGGCCGCCTGGCGCTGTCCGGCAATGCCCGGTGGCTGCCAACTCCCGCCTGGGATTTGACCGTCGCAGGCCGGGAGCTGAATCCCGAACCGCTCAGTCCGGAACTGCCCGGCCGGCTGAATCTCGACGCCCGGGTCACCGGCACGCTGGACGGTGACGGCCTGCTCAGCCTGGATGTGGACGCACTGGATCTCGCCGGCACCCTGCGCGGCGAGACCCTGCGCCTGCAGGGCGCCACCGCCCTGCGGGACACCGAATTCAGCACCCCCGGCCTGGTCCTCACCCTGGACAGCGGGACACTCCGCCTCGCGGGCACCGGCGGCTGGGCACCCCAGCCCCACTGGGATCTGCGGCTCACCGGCGACGACCTGGATCCGGGCCCCTGGCTTGAGGACTGGCCGGGCGCGCTGAACCTGGCGCTGGCCAGTACCGGACGCCTGGACCCGGACACCGGCGTCGAGGCCACCCTCCAGCTTGAGCGCGTGGACGGCCGGCTGCGGGACTACCCGGTGTCCGCCCGCGGGAGCGCACGGATCATAGAGGGCAGTCGCCTGAGCACCCCCGGCCTGGAAGCCCGCCTGGGCAACAACCGCCTGGACGTGCGGGGCGAGGCGGCCCTGGACGCCGCCGACCTGCACTACCGCATCGACGCCCCCGACCTGGGCGCCCTCTGGCCGGGCCTGCGGGGACGACTGGGCGGCGAGGGGCAGTTGAGCGGGAACTGGCGGCAACCGGACCTGGATCTGCAACTCACGGGCACGGGCCTGGCTTACGAGACCTGGTCCCTGGCGCGCCTGAGCCTGGAGGCCCGGGGCAGCCTCCAGACAGACCGGCCCCTGAGCCTCAACCTGGCCCTGGAAGAGGCCGCCATGGATGGCCAGGTACTGATCGAGAACCTGCTGCTCACGGGCAGTGGCCACAGCGACGCCCATGAACTGAACCTCATTGCCCGCAGCCCGCAAGGTGATCTGGGGCTCGGCATCCGTGGGCGCCTGACCGATGCGCCGGGCTGGTCGGGCCGGGTGAACCGTCTGAGCCTGAC
>JBHEOJ010000050.1:13384-13742 GCA_046260855.1 Thioalkalivibrio sp. | reverse complement strand
CTTGATCACCGAGGCGGGATTGAGGGTGGTGTCCGGGTTGTGGGCCAACCACGGCCTTTCGCCATTCACAGGCTGTACCCAGACGGCTAGCCTGGCTGGATCCATGCCATGGGCCTGAATGACACGCTGCACCGGCGCGGGAAGACCGGACTGGGCGATCGCAGCGAGCGGCCAGAGCATCAGGAGGCAGAGGAGCAGATGAAGGAGTGGCCGAAGCATGGTGCCGAAATCTTTATGTTGGAGGCCCGACCCCGGGCCGAACGACGTGCCAAACGGGCAGGAGTTCTCACATCTTACACCGCGGCCACGTAATACATTTGATTTAGCCACAGAGGTCACAGAGGTCACAGAGTTGAAA
>JBHEOJ010000050.1:507-13374 GCA_046260855.1 Thioalkalivibrio sp. | reverse complement strand
GCCGAAGCATGATTGTGTAGGAGGCCCGACCCCGGGCCGAACGACGTTGCCAGGAAGGAAAGAATTGTCACATCTTAACCACGGCCATGAAAGGCATTTGATTTGCCACAGAGGACACAGAGTTGAAAACGACCCCCAAAGCTTGGCTGAGTGATTCCCCCTTGGCTTTTCTCTGTGACCTCTGTGCCCTCTGTGGCTAAAAAGCCTTTCAAGCCCCCGAACGCCCCAGCGCACGCATCTTCCCCAGCCATCTTTCCCGATGGGCGGGCTTGCCTTCCACCATGCCGATCAGGCTCTCCCTGATGGGTTTGATGCCGCAGAACCTGAGGATATTGCGTTCCAGGCTCTTGAGGCTGTGGGCACGGAAGAACCAGCGGTAGACAAACGCCGGCATGCCCATGGTCACCACGATGCGGGCGCTCTTGTCCTTAAGCAGTTTGGGGTAATCGCCGGGTCTTTCCGGATGGCCCAGGGCAAAGCCCGGACGCAAGGTCTGTTCCAGGAAGCCCTTGAGCAGGGCCGGCATGGAGCCGAGCCACAGAGGATAAAGGATCACCAGGTGATCCGCCCTGGCGATGGCCTGCTGTGCACTACGGATGTCGGGAGCCGACTCGCCTTTCATCCATTCCGCCTGGGTCCGCAGCAACTCGAAATCCAGCTGCGCCACAGACAGGTCCTCGACCCTGTGGCCGCCCTCCTCAGCGCCGATCCGGTAAGCCTCGGCCAGGGCATGTCCGTAATGATTGCCTGCGGGGTCCGGATGCCCCTGGATGATCAGGATGCGTTTGCCCATGGGAGTCCAGCCTCTCACACGATGCCGACGCACTCCATTGGACGCCGTTCATGACGGGAAATCAAAGCTGTCCCGGGCTGTGAACGCGCCAGGAATAACAGAAAAACTCACGGCATCTATGCATGAACCATGGGAACGATATCCCTTTGACGTCGTCGTTATATTTCGTAGTATACAACGCATCGTTATGTTCGTAGATGTATAGCGCGTCTCGTATAAGGAAGCTGACATGAAGGCTCATGTGGATGGACGTTTCTGGTTCAAGCTAAGCGAACGGGGTTTCCTGGGCGCCGGACGGATCGAATTGCTGGAACGTATCGGCCAGACCGGTTCCATCTCCGCTGCCGCCCGATCCATGGGCATGAGCTACAAGGCCGCCTGGGATGCGGTGGAGGCCATGAACAACCTCGCCGATCGGCCCCTGGTCATCCGTCAGGCAGGTGGCAAGCGGGGTGGCGGCACGGATCTCACCGAATTCGGTCAGCGGGTCATCCAGCACTATCAGGCCGCTGATGAGGCCTATCGCCGTTTCATGGGGCAACTGGAAAACCGTCTCTCGGAGCTAGGGGACGTGGTCGGATTCATGAGGAAAATGTCCATGCGTACAACCGCAGCCAATCATTTCCAGGGTCGCATCGCGGCCATTCGCAGTGGCGCCGTCAACGACCAGGTGTCCGTGGACATCGGTGGTGGTCAGGAGGTGGTGGCGATCATCACCCATGAGGCAGTGACTGATCTCGCGCTTGCGGAGGGCGGCGAGGTGCAGGTGCTCTTCGATGCCTCCAGTGTGATCCTGGCCGAGGACAATTCGTCCCTTAAATGCAGCGCCCGCAACCGCCTCTGCGGCACCGTGACCGAGACCCATGACGGGGCGGTGAATGGCGAGGTCAAGCTGCGCATCGCCGAGGGCCGCGTGCTGACCGCCATCGTGACCAGTGAGTCCCTGGCCGCCTCCTGGCTGGCGCCAGGGAGCCGGGTCTGCGCGCTCATCAAGGCGCCTCACATCATGCTCGCCGTGGGCGAGTGAGCCGTTTAGCGAGCGTACCCATGGAATTGAATACCATGAAACGACTGATTCTGATGCTGTGCCTGACGCTTCTGAGCCTGCAGACTGCGGCCATCGAATTGCGCGTTGCCGTGGCCGCCAATTTCACGGCCACCCTGGAACGTCTGGGGGAGGTCTATGCACAGAATACCGATGTGCCCCTGGCCATCATCAGCGGTTCCTCCGGCAAGCACTACGCACAGATCACCCAGGGCGCCCCCTTCGACATCTTCTTCTCCGCCGATGATCAGCGCACCGCAGACCTGGTCAGCAGCGGTCACGCGCTGGCCGATAGTCGCTACGTGTATGCAGAAGGTGTCCTGGTGCTCTGGAGCCCGGATCCGACCCTGATTCCAGCGGATGCGCCGACTTTTCTGAAGGGTGATGCTTACAGGCGTCTCGCCATGGCGAATCCTCGGGTTGCCCCTTACGGTGCAGCGGCCGAATCCGTGCTGGATCATTATCAGGTAAGCCCTGGCCGAGGACGCCTGGTCACGGGCCAGAGCATCGGCCAGACCTTCAATTTCATCACCACGGGCAATGCGCAACTGGGCTTCGTGGCCCTCTCCCAGGTGATCACCCACGAACGCAACAATCCTGCGGGTTCGCGCTGGCTTCCTGATGCATCTCTCTACGAGCCGATCGTCCAGGAGGTGGTGCTCTTGACCGGGGCACGGAATGCCACGGCGGCTCAGGCATTCCTGGACTGGGTGAGAGAGGATCCCGTGGCGCGGGACATCATGGAATCGGATGGTTATCGTGTGTCCGCGCGTAAGTCAGGATATGCACAAGGATACTGTCTCGCACCGTCGTCATAGGGCGGGCCGTGCCCGCCGCCCGCGCTGTGAGACGGGACAGCATGGATGTCGAACGGTATCGTATCCTTGCGCGTTACTGATCCACCCAAACAGAACGAGCTGCGCTCGCAACGACAACTATAAAAAATCATGTTCGACTCATTGATCAGCCCACAAGACGCCGCCGCACTGTGGCTGACCCTCAAACTTGCAGCCATCACCACCCTCGTGCTTCTGCTCCTGGGTACGCCGCTGGCGTGGTGGCTGGCGCGCACCCGGGCGCGTATCAAGCTGGTGATCGAGACCCTGGTGGCCCTGCCTCTGGTGCTGCCACCGACAGTTCTTGGCTTTTACCTGTTGCTGATGCTGGGCGCCCAGGGTCCTGTCCAGGCCATGGGCGGACCGGCCTTTGCCTTTACCTTTACGGGGCTGGTGATCGGCTCGGTGTTCTATTCTTTGCCCTTCGTGGTGCAGCCGCTGCAGAATGCCTTCGTGTCCGTGGGCGATGCCACCCTTGAGGCCGCCGCCGCCCTGCGTGCCGGTCCCTGGGATCGCTTCTTCACGGTGGTCATTCCGCTCTCTCTGCGTGGTTTTCTCACCGCTACCACCCTGGGTTTCGCCCACACCGTGGGCGAGTTCGGCGTGGTGCTCATGATCGGTGGCAATATCCCCGGGGAGACCCAGGTGGTCTCCATTGCCATCTACGATCACGTGGAGGCGGTGGACTACGCCTCGGCCCACGTGCTTTCGGCCCTCCTGCTGGGGCTCTCCTTCCTGATGCTGTTCGCCCTGTATGCCATCAACGGGCGCTTCAAGCTCACTACGGCCTGAGAACATCATGAGCATCGACCTGCACTTCGACCTCAGGCGCCCGGACTTTCATCTGGATATTCATAGCCAGATTCCCGTCCGGGGTGTGACCGCCCTGTTCGGCCGTTCCGGTTGCGGCAAGACCACCCTGCTGCGTTGCATCGCCGGCCTGGAACCGGCCGCCCGTGGGCGGCTGCTTGTGGATGGTCAGACCTGGCAGGACGACAACATCTTTGTCCCCGCCCACAAGCGCCCCGTGGGCTACGTCTTCCAGGAAGGCCGTCTGTTTCCGCACCTGTCCGTGCAGGGCAACCTGGACTACGGCTACCGGCGCATCCCAGTGTCTGAACGTGTGGTGCTGCCCGAGGAGGTGATCGACCTGCTAGGTCTGGACTCGCTACTGGAACGACGCCCCGCCGTACTCTCCGGCGGCCAGCGTCAGCGGGTGGCCATGGGTCGTGCCCTGCTCACCAGCCCCCGGGTGCTGCTCATGGACGAACCCCTGGCGGCCCTGGACGCCATCAGCAAGGCGGAAATCCTGCCCTACCTGGAACGGCTTCACGATGAACTGTCCATCCCGGTGCTCTATGTCAGTCACTCCATTGATGAGGTCATGCGCATGGCCGACCACATGCTGTTGCTGGAGGATGGCCGCCTGCGTGCCGAGGGCCCACTGCGGGAACTGACCACGAGAGGCGATCTGCCACTCGCCCGCGCCGAGGAGGCTGCGGCCCTGCTGGAAGCCCAGGTGCTGGAACATGATGACGAGGACCACGTCTCCATCCTGGGCATCAACGGCGCACGCCTCACCCTGCTGCGGGAGGATCTGCCTGTGGGGCGCAAGGTGCGCGTCAGCATCCACGCCCGGGACGTGAGCATTGCGCTCAGCCCGCCCCGGGACATCAGTGTGCTCAATTGTCTGCCCGTCACGGTTCGGCACATCCATGAGGAAACCCGCCCAGGCGAAACGCTCCTGACCCTGGATGTCTCCGGTCAGCCCCTGCTTGCCCGCATCACCAGGCGCTCCTTGCGTGCATTGGGTCTTGAGCCGGGTATGCAGGTTCATGCGTTGATCAAGGCCGTGGCTTTGGTGGAGTAAGCGGAGCGCCAGAGACAAGAGGCAAGAAAATGCGAATGCAGGTTTCCCACTTGTCTCTTGCATCTTGTATCTTGTCTCTGCGCCTTCTTAGTGACACGGTCACTGAAGCCTGAGCGCATGTTGCTTAGATTGCCGTATCGCCGTTGAGTCACCCCCTCAAGGAAGCACTTTTCACATGACCCTTTCCCCCCTGCTGCGCCGCCTCCTGCCTTTGTTGATCCTCGCAGCGGGCGTGGTCGGCTTTCTCATCCTGCGAGCCACCGGCCCGCAGAGTCCGCCCATGGAAGTGGGCGAGCGGGTCTGGCGGGTGAACACCGAGACGGTCACACCCGGCAGCCTGTCCCCTTCCTTGAGCCTCTACGGTCACGTCACCACGCCCCGTACCGCGAACCTGCGCGCCGCGCTCGAGGCGGACGTGCTTGAAACCCCCGCGCAGGAAGGCCGCCTGGTGACACAGGGGGAGATCCTGGTGCGCCTGGATGAGCGCGAGGCCGCACTGCTGGTGATCCAGCGGGAAGCGGATCTGGCCGACGTGCGTGCCCAGATCAGCTCAGAGCGTCTGCGCAACGCCCGCGACCGGGAGGCACTGAAACACGACGAGGCCCTGCTGGAATTGGCCGAGCGCAACGTGGCCCGGGCCACGGACCTGCTTGCCCGCAACCTCGGCAGCCGGACCGCCCTGGACGATGCCCGGCGCGCCTTCGAACAGCAGGCGCTGGCCGTGAACACCCGGCGCCTTGCCCTGGAGGATTTCGAGGCACGCCTGGCGCAGCTTAATGCCCGCACCCGGCGCGCCGAGGCCCTGCTGGAGGACACGAACCTGGACCTGGAACGCACGTCCGTGCGGGCCCCCTTTGACGGCCGTGTCGCGCGCCTGAGCGTCTCTCCCGGTGACCGGGTGCGGGTGGGAGATGCCCTGGTCACCCTCTACGATGCCGAGGCCCTGGAGGTGCGCGCACGCATACCGGCCCTGTATCTGCCCGTAGTGCGTCAGGCCCTGGACTCCGGCGAAGGCCTGATGGCCCAGGGCGAGATCGACGGTGTGCGTGTCGCACTGGAACTCACCCGTCTGGCCGGAGAGGCACCGGCCACAGGCGCGGGTGTCGAAGGGCTGTTCCGTATCACCGAAGGCGGCGGACAGGTGCCCCTGGGACGATTCATGACCGTGCATCTTCGTCTGCCGGCGCAGGACGACGTGGTCGCCCTGCCCTTTGAGGCCCTCTACGGCACCGACCGTGTCTACCGGGTGGAGGACGGGCGCATGGACGCCATCACGGTCGAACGGCGCGGCGAATGGATGCATGACGATGGACGTGAACGGGTGCTGGTACACAGCCCGCAGATCCGCGAAGGGGATCGTCTGGTGATTACGCGCCTGCCCAACGCCCTGGACGGCCTGCGGGTCGAGACGGACGGCGACTGAGATGGCTCGTCCCAGAGGCTTGATCCGGCTGTTCCTGTGCCACAAGGTGGCGGCCAACCTGCTCATGGCCCTGATGCTGCTGTCGGGCACCTGGGCCCTGAGCAATCTCAACACCCAGTTCTTCCCGAACTTCGCCCTGGACTTCGTCACCGTGCAGGTGATCTGGACCGGTGCCAGCGCCGAGGACGTGGAGACGGGCATCGTCATCCCCCTTGAGCAGGAGCTGCGCACTGTGGATGGCCTGCGCAACCTGACCTCTACTTCCGCGCTGAGTGTGGCGGCCATCACCCTGGAGTTTGAATCCGGCACGGACATGTCCCTGGCCACGGACCAGGTGAAGGACATTGTCGCCCAGCAGCGCAACCTGCCCGAGGCGGCCGAGGAACCGGTGGTCACCCGCGTCATCCGCTACGAGCCCGTGGCACGCATGCTCATCACCGGTCCCGCCGACATGCGCGAGTTGCGCCCCCTGGTGCGGGACTTCGAACAGCAGTTGCTGGACCGGGGCATTGCCCGTATCGACTTCCAGGGCCTGCCCGAGGAGGAGATGGCCATCCAGGTGCCCATGGCCCGCAGCCTGGAACTGGGCATGAGCCTGGACGCCATCGGTGACCGGGTGGCGGGGATCTCACGGGACCTGCCTGCCGGTATGGTGGGGCGTGACGATACAGCGCGACAATTGCGCAGCCTTGAACAGCGTCGGGATGCCGAGGCCTTTGCGAGATTGCCGCTCCGATCAGATGCCGAGGGCGGGCTGATCCGGCTTGGCGACGTGGCACAGATCGAACGTCGCGCCCGGGACAACCAGGTATCCGTGCGCTATCGCGGTGAACCAGCGGTGGAGATGCAACTGCAGCGCACCGAGAGCGCCGACGCCCTCAAATCGTCCGCCATCCTCATCGACTGGCTGGACGAGGTCACCCCCACCCTGCCCCCGGGGGTGGAGCTGCATCTCTACGACCAGTTCTGGGAACTGATCTGGGAGCGCATCGTGCTGCTCCTGAAAAATGGCCTGGGCGGCTTGGTGCTGGTGCTGGCCATCCTGTTCCTGTTCCTCAACGGACGCCTGGCACTGCGCGTCGCCCTGGGCATCCCGGTGGCCTTCACCACCGCCTTCCTGGTGCTCTGGCTGCTGGGTGGCAGCATCAACATGATCTCCCTGTTCGGATTCATCATGTCCCTGGGCATCATCGTGGACAACGCCATCGTGGTGAGCGAGCACGCCTACACCCAGTACCAGCGGGGCATGACGCCGACCCAGGCCGCTGAAAGAGGCGCCAAACGCATGCTGGCGCCGGTGATCTCCGCCTCGCTCACCACGGTGGCGGCCTTCCTGCCCCTGATGCTCATCGGCGGCATCATCGGCAACATCCTGTTCGACATCCCCCTGGTGGTGGTGTGCGTGATCCTGGCGACCCTGGTGATCAGCTTCCTGATCCTTCCCGCCCACCTCAAGCACAGCATGGAACGCATCAAGCCGCCGAAGCAGGGCTCCTTTCGCGCGCGTTTCGATGAGCGCTTTGAGTCCTTCAGGGAACACAAATTCCGCCGCACCGTGCAATGGGCGGTTGGACATTCCGGCATCACCCTGGCCACTGCCGTGGCGCTGTTGATCCTGGCCTTCGGTCTCATGGCCAGCGGGCGCATCGGCTTTACCTTCTTCCCCAGCCCCGAGGGCACCGTGGTCAATGCCAGCGCCAATTTCGTGGCCGGCACACCGCCCCAGCGGGTGGAGGCATTCATCGGGCAGGTGGAACAGGCCCTGTTCGATGCCGAAGAGGCGCTGGGTGGCGGACTGGTCCGCAACGTGGTGGTGCGCCTGGGCACCGGCCTGGAACAGGGCGGCGCGGCCCAGGCCCCCAAGGGCGATCAGTTCGGCACCATCCTGGTGGAGCTGAGTTCTCCCGACACCCGGAACGTGCGCAATACGGAACTGATCCATGCCTGGCAGGAACGGGTGCAGGAGCCCGCCGGCATGGAGACCTTCAGCATCACCGAACGCCAGTCCGGCCCGCCCGGTCGGGACGTGGACGTGCGCCTCACCGGGTCCGACCCGGACCGTCTCAAGGCCGCGGCCCTGGAACTGGCTGAGGCCATGAACGACTACCCCGGTGTGTTCGCCGTGGAGGACGACATGCCCTTCGGCCGGGAACAGCTCATCTATCGCCTCAAACCCGAGGGTCTGGCCCTGGGTCTCACCACGCAATCCCTGGGCCGGCATTTACGCGCCGCCTTCGACGGACGACTGGCCCAGATCTACCAGGAGGGCCTGGAAGAGATCGAGGTGCGGGTCGTGTTGCCCGATGACGAGCGCCACCGCACGGCGACACTGGAGCGGTTCGCCATAGTCCTGCCCGACGGTGGCATCGCCCCCCTGGATACCGTGGCGCAGTTGCTGCCCCGTCAGGGCTTCGAGACCCTGCGTCATGCGGACGGGCGCCTGGCGGTCTCCGTCTCCTCGGAAGTGGATAGGGCCCAGAACAATGCGGCCCGTATCCGGGAGCAATTGGCTGCTGATGTACTGCCCGGCCTGGCGCAGCGTCACGGGGTGGAGTACTCCTTCGAGGGAAGGGCCGCCGATCAGGCCGAGACCTTGGGTGACATGCGCATGGGCCTGATCTTTGCCCTGGCCATGATCTACCTGGTCCTGGCCTGGGTGTTCGGTTCCTACGGCTGGCCCCTGGTGGTCATGGCCATCATCCCCTTCGGCCTGTTGGGGGCCCTGGTGGGACACTGGATCATGGGCCTGGAACTGACCATCCTGTCCCTGTTCGGCCTGTTCGGCCTCACGGGTATCGTGGTCAACAACTCCATTATCCTGGTGAGTTTCTACCAGTCCCTGCGTGAAGAGGGGATGGCGCAGGAACTGGCCATCGTGGAGGCCTCCTGCCAGCGCCTGCGTGCCGTGGTGCTCACTTCCTTTACCACCATCGCCGGGCTGATCCCGCTGCTGTTCGAGCGCTCCGTACAAGCCCAGTTCCTGATCCCTATGGCAGTGTCCATCGTGTTTGGCCTGGGCGTGGCCACGGTGCTGGTATTAGTGGTGATCCCGGCGTTGCTGGCGGTCCACGAGCGTCTTGCGGATCGGCTAGCGGGCCGTACATCACCCGAGGCAGCTCCTGCCGGATGATATGCTGTTAAGGGCGCCTCTAATTATTCGTGAGCACGCATCTTGAACACTCAAATCCGCGCTCTCGGCGTTGCAAATCTTCGCAATAGCGCGCTATTACGTGCGATTTGCGCCTTGATAGCACGAATCTGAGTATCCAGTCTGGCGCACTCGGAATAATTAGAGGCGCCCTTAAATCCACAGTCCTCCACGATCACAAATGACCGCAGCCAAAGTCCGACTCATCCCCGGTGACCACGCCTTCAGCGTCGAGGGCGAAGAAACCATCCTGGAGGCCGCCCTGCGCGCCGGCCTGTCCGTGGACTACGGCTGCAGCAACGGCAACTGTGGTGACTGCCGCGCGCGGGTGCTCGAGGGCGAGGTGCGCAAGGTCCGCCCCCACGACTACGTATTCAACGAAACGCAAAAGCAGCAGGGCTACACGCTGATGTGTTCCGTCACCCCGGTCACCGACCTGATCCTGGAGGCCGGACTGGCCGAGGGCCCCGAACAGATTCCATTGCAGCGCATCAGCGCCACGGTACGGGGTATCGAGCGGCCTGGCCGCCATGTCCTGGTGCTGCGACTGCAGACGCCCCGTACCCAGCGCTTGCGCTTCCTGGCAGGCCAATCCGTTCGCCTGAGCCTCGGCGAGAGCTTGTCAGCCACCCTGCCCTTGGCCAATTGTCCCTGTGATGATCGCAACCTGGTGTTTCATCTGGACGCCCTCAAGGAAGATGCCTTCACAGTTCATTGCCTGGAGCAATTGAGCAAGGGGGCCGGCGTAAGCATTGAAGGCCCGCAAGGAGACTTCGTTCTGACCGAGGAGCATCCCGGCCCACTGATCTTCCTGGCCATGGATACGGGTTTTGGCCCGGTGCACAGCCTGGTGGAGCACGTGCTGGCCCAGGAGACCGGCGCGGCCCTGGACCTGCTGTGGATGGCCAGTGAGGAACGGTCTCACTACGAGGACAACCTGTGTCGTTCCTGGAACGATGTCCTGGACGGCTTCCGTTACCAGGCGCTGCGCATTCAGGCTGACGATCAGGCGGGGGGTGTTATCCAGGCTGCTCTGCAGGGGCTTGCGGATGCGCCGCAGCGGGAGGCCTTCGTGGCGGGCCCTGAGTCTTTCGTCCAGGCGGGATTGTCGGAACTTGAAAAGCTCGGGGTGCCGGCATCGCGCTGCCGTCACCTTGTGTTGTGAGGCTGCGCATTGGTATCCGGGGGGCTGACTGCGTAGGCGCGGCGACCTCGCCGCGAACCACCGGGCTCAGAACTTCTGTTCCAGGATCAGCGCCTGGCCTTCATTGCGCATCTCCACCCGCCCGAGGAATGTCATGCCCAGCAGCGCCATGCGAGGTGCGTCTCCAGGCAGCACCATGGCCCTCACGTTGCGCTGCTCGATATTCCCGACCCGCACCCGGTCCAGGTTGACCTCGTAGGCAAAGGTGGTCCCCGAGGCGGTGCCCACCTGGGTCAGTTGGCCCCGGGTGTAGTCGATACCCAGGCGCTGGGCCTCGAAGGAATTCATCGCGATGGTGGTGGCGCCCGTGTCCACCAGGAAGGTGATGGTGCGTCCGTTGATGCTGCCGGTGGTGGTGTAGGCGCCACGGGAGTCAGAGAAGATCTGCGCGCGGGCCGACTGACGGGCCTGAAAGTTTCCGCCCACCCGTCCACCCAGCATCACCTTGCGGTTCTGCCCGGCGATCTCAAGCACCACGTAACCCGCCCTGCTGTCCGTGGACACCAGACGCACGCCGTCCTCGGTGGATTCCCCAGCCCGCAGCACCTGCCGCGCACCGTCCACTTGGATCATGGCCCGGTCCGGAAACACACCGAGCACCACCACGTCCCGGGCATGGGCCTGGGGCGCAAATACGATGAGGAGCAGCAGCAGGAACCAGCGGTAAGAGCTCACAGGGGGTGTCTCCGGGTCCGTGGAGTTAGGGTCGACTGGAAGCTTACAAGCATCTGGCCGGCAGGGAAATACAGAACCTACGGTTCGTAGGCCGGATAAGGCGCAGCCGCATCCGGCGGCATCGTGGCTGCAAGCAACGGCGGATGCGCAGCGCTTATCCACCTGCCTGTGGCTGTGATTCCGTAAAACTCAAAACCCTGTTCTCTCGCGAAGGCGCCAAGGCGCAGAGAACCATGTCTTTCTTCGCGTCTTGGCGCCTTCGCGAGAGAAATGGGTTTTGATCGTCGTAGTTGGGGTTCACTGGGTTCACACCAAGCTAAGCTAGCCCCACCACCAGGCGAGCAGTTGCAGCACGATCAGGGCATAGATACCCGCCACGATGTCGTCCATGACGATCCCCGCGCCGGTGTGTACCTGGCGGTCAAACCAGCGGGCAGGCCAGGGCTTGACGATGTCGAACAGGCGAAAGAGGGCGAAACCGATCAGCACCCAGGCCCATCCGACCGGGGCGGCAATCATGGTCACCAGGAAACCGGCGAACTCATCCCAGACGATGCCCGGGTGATCATGCACGCCCAGCCTGCGGGCACTTTCCCCACATAGCCAGAAACCGAACAGTGTGACCACGACGGTGGCCAGCAGGTAGGCCCACAGGGGCAGCGGTTGCAGCAGCAGGAACAGGGGGATGGCGGCCACGGTGCCCGCTGTGCCCGGTGCCCTGGGCGAGAGACCAGAGCCGAACCCGAAGGCGAGAAAATGCACCGGATCGGACAGGATGATGCGGGCAGGGGGTGGCGGGATTCTGGGCATCGGGGCGTCGCTTCCTCAGGTGAAGTGCTGGTATCCCGGCTCCGGGAGGGTGAAGGGCTGCCCCTGGGCATCCAGGACACGCAGACCCGGGGACGCCTCGATGCTGCCGATGCGGGTAAACGGAGTGGGCACACAGGTCCTGAGCAGGCCTGCCACCCCTTCCGACAGGGTGAACAGCAGTTCGTAATCGTCGCCGCCGGACAGGGCAAGAGACCACTGCGGGGCTTCTCCACCCAGGGCAGTGAAGGCCTCTGACAGAGGCAGATCCGCCAGATGGAGGGTGGCCCCGACACCGGAGGCCTCCAGCACGTGGCCGAGATCCGAGAGCAGGCCGTCGGAGAGGTCGATGGCACAGCGGGCCTGGCCACGCAGGGCAAGGCCCGCCTCGATGCGGGGGCTCGGGTGGGTCAGGCGTTCCACGAGCCAGTCCGTGTGCCCGTCTCCCTGGCTCCGCTGTGCCCATTGCCTGAGTCCCAGGGCCGCATCGCCCAGGGTGCCAGTGACATAGATGCCCTCACCTGCCCGGGCGCCGGAGCGGCGCATGGCCTGGCCACGGGGCACGAGCCCCATGACCTGCACGGTGACGCTCAAGGGACCCCGGGTGGTGTCGCCGCCCACCAGGTCCAGGGCGTACTGGGAGGCGAGCCGGTGAAACCCGGTGCTGAAGGCCTCCACCCAGGACTCGTCAGCCTCGGGCAGGGTCAGGGCCAGGGTGGCCCAGGCGGGTGTGGCGCCCATAGCCGCGAGATCACTGAGGTTCACCGCCAGGGCTTTGTGGCCAATCGCCTCGGCCGGCGTATCCGCCGGGAAATGCACCCCGGACACCAGGGTGTCCACGCACACCACCAATTCCTGATCCGCCGGCACCCGCAGCAGGGCCGCGTCGTCACCCACGCCCAGGATCACGTCCTGGCGCGTGCCGGGTCGCGTGAAGTACTTGCGGATGAGATCGAATTCGGACACGTGAGGGTCTGTCTATCCTGCAACCATTAAAAAGCGAACCGGCTAGCCCGCATATCTCACCGGGCGGACACCGGCTGGCGTATAACAGCCTGATAGATAT
>JBHEOJ010000050.1:0-497 GCA_046260855.1 Thioalkalivibrio sp. | reverse complement strand
ACCTCAGCATGACATACTGTTTGCGCCGGTGTCCTATCGCGGTGAGATATGCGGGCTAGGATCGCGAAGGATGCGCGAGGGACGTAAAGGTTTTACTCAAGGGATTCCTTTGCGCCCTTTGCGTTCCAGCTCTTGACGTTCAGTTCGCCGATGCTTCAACGGTCCGCAGCTGCCGCCCCAGCTTGTCCAGCACGCCGTTGACGTACTTGTGCCCGTCGGTGGCGCCGAATTTCTTGGTCAGTTCCACCGCTTCGTTGATCACCACCCGATACGGGATCTCGATGCGGCTTTTCAGTTCGTAGGTGGCCAATCGCAGGATGGCCCGTTCCACCGGGTCCAGCTCTGCCACGGAGCGATCCATCAAGGGGGTCAACAGCTCATCCAGGTCGTCCACCTGGTCGGTGACACCCAGTAGCAGTTCCCGGAAATACTCCAGGTCCGCCTTTTCCAGTTCAGGGTCTTCCCGGTACTGGAGCAGGATGTCCTTGGGGTGGTAG
>JBHEOJ010000005.1:0-42127 GCA_046260855.1 Thioalkalivibrio sp. | reverse complement strand
AGGGGATAGCGGTTAGGCGTAAGGCACAGACCACCTGAAAAACTCCACCCCCTCCCCGGCCCTCCCCCGTGAGGGGGATGGGGATTTATACTCTGGACGCCTCACGCCTCACGCCTCACGCCTCACGCCTCACGCCTCACGCCTCACGCCTCACGCCTCACGCCTCACGGGCACGCTCCACCATCTCCCTGGCATGGGCCACCGTCTGGTCGGTGAGTTCCACGCCGCCCAGCATGCGGGCCACTTCCTGGATTCGGCTGTCGGCGTCCAGCACCTGGATGCGGGTGCGGGTGTCTGCCTTGCCCTTGTGCTTGCTCACGTGCAGATGGTGATGGGCCTGGGCTGCCACCTGGGGCAGGTGGGTGACGCACAGCACCTGACGGTGTTCGCCCAGGGCGCGCAACTGCCGGCCCACCACCTCGGCCACGGCGCCGCCGATGCCTGAGTCCACCTCGTCGAACACCAGGCTGGATATGGGCAGCGCCTTGGCGGCGATCATCTGGATGGCCAGGCTGATGCGCGAGAGTTCGCCGCCGGAGGCTACCTTGCTCAGTGGCTGAAGGGGTTGGCCCGGATTGGCGGTGACCAGGAATTCGATTCGGTCCAGGCCGTGGGCAGCGGGTCGGCTCTGCGGGTCGCTGTCCACGCCCACCTGGAACTGGCCACCTTCCATACCCAGCCCCTGCATGGCCTCGCTCACCTGCTTGCCCAGTTTCTTGGCTGCGGAGCGACGGGAGCGGCTCAGTGTAGCCGCGGCCTCCCGGTACTTGGTCTCCGCCGCCTGGACCTTATGGGTCAGGGCATCCAGGTCTTCGTCGTCGCTTTGCAGCCGTGCCAGTTCCTCCAGCAGTTCCCGGGCAAGCTCCGGCAGGGCCTCGGGGGCGACCCGGTGTTTGCGGGCGAGGTCGTGGATGTCCGAGAGGCGCTGTTCCACGAAGGCGAGCCGGGCCGGGTCCAGTTCAACGCGATCGGTGTAGTGGCGCAGGCTGTCGGCGGCCTCGCGGATCTGGATCTGGGCGCTGCCCACCAGCTCCAGGGTCTCCTTCAGGGCAGGGTCCAGACGCGTCACTTCCTCCAGCAGCTGATGCAGGTGGCCCAGCTGGGTGTCGATGCTCTGGTCATCGGCGTACAGGCCCTGGTGCACCGATTCGGTCACTTCCAGCAGACGGCCCGCATGGGCCAGGCGCCGGTGTTCATCGTCCAGGTTGGCCACCTCGTCGTCGCCGAGTTCCAGGGTCGTGAGTTCGCCGGTCTGGAAGCGCAGCAGGTCGCGCCGGGCGGTGCGTGCCTCGTCGTCCCCGGCGGCGCGGTCCAGGCGTTCCCGGATCTCCCGCCAGGCCTGGAAGCTTGAGCGGGTGTCGTCCAGCAGCTTGGGGTGATCGGCGAATTCATCCAGGATGCGCCGCTGCACTTCCCGGCGGGTCAGGGACTGGTGGGCATGCTGGCCGTGGATATCCACCAGCAGTTCGCCAATGGCCTTCATGTTCTGCAGGGTGGTGGGCGTGCCGTTGATCCAGGCCCGGCTCTTACCATCGCTCCCGATGACCCGGCGCAGCAGACATTCCCCTTCTGCCTCCAGGGCCTGCTCCTGCAGCCAGACCAGGGCGTCGGCATCGTCTGCGAGATCAAAACCGACGCTGATCTCCGCCCGTTCCGCCCCCGCCCGCACCGCCGCGCTGTCCGCCCGATCCCCCAGCACCAGCCCCAGGGCGTCCACCAGGATGGACTTGCCCGCCCCGGTCTCCCCCGTGAGCGCGCTCATGCCGCAACCCAGCTCCAGGCTCAGCTCATCAATGATGGCGAAGTCGCGGATGTGGATGGAGGTGATCATGGGGATGAAGTGGGAAGGGTGAATTGGGAAGTGGGGGTTGAAGAGGGAAGGGTGAATTTGGAAGTGGGAAGTAAGATCACCCTCACTCCTGCCCTCAAATTCCGGGCGTCCTGTCTTCCACCCTTCGGGCCAGCCTGCCGGCTGTTCAAATCCGCTCCCGGCGGGTTTGTCCTGAGGGAGAGGGAGCGCAAGGAAAGGTTTCCCACTCCCCAATTCACACTTCTCACTTCCATTTACGGTTGTTCCCCCCACCCCAGTTTCGCCCGCAGGATCTGCAGGTAGTCGTAGCCTACGGGGTGGATGAGACGCAGGCGAGTCTTCTTACGGCGCACGATGAGGCTGTCGCCGGGGCCCAGGGCGGTGCTGTCCTGGCCGTCGAAGGCGGCCTGGGCATGGCTGCGGTTGTGTTCGCAGACGCGGATCTCCACCTCGCTCTCGCCGTGGACCACCAGGGGGCGGTTGGACAGGCCGTGGGGGCAGATGGGCACCAGCACCAGGGCGTCCAGGCTGGGCGCGAGGATGGGGCCGCCGCCGGACAGGGCGTAGGCGGTGGAACCGGTGGGGGTCGCAACGACGAGGCCGTCGGCCCGCTGGGTGTTTACGTGGCGTCCGTCGATGCGGGTCTCGAATTCGATCATGCGCACCACGTCGCGGATGTGCAGCACCACGTCGTTCATGGACAGGCGCTCCACGGGCTCGCCGCCGTTGGTGATGACCCGGGTGGCCAGCAGGCTGCGGTAATCCTCGTCGAACTCCCCGGCCAGGATCTCGTCCAGGCGGCCCAGCATTTCGTGGGGGGAGACGTCCACCAGGAAGCCCAGGCGGCCGATGTTGATACCCAGCAGCGGTACCTCGTGTTCCACCATGGCCCGGCCGGCGGCCAGGAAGGTGCCGTCGCCGCCCACCACGATGGCCAGGTCCGCCTGACGGCCCAGGCTGTCCAGGTCCACCGCCTCGCAGCCCCGGTCGTCCTTGAGCCAGTCGCGGGCGCTCTCGTCCAGAAGCACGCGACAGCCATGGCCCAGCAGGTGACCGATCAGGGACTTGAGGATATGGACCAGGCGTTCGTCGCTGGTCTTGGTGATGATGCCGATGGTCTGGAAATGGGGCTTGGACATGCCTGGCATTATCCGCAAAAGACGGGGGCTGTGTATATGAGGGGGCGTGAGGGGTGAGGTGGTAGGCGTGAGGTGTGGGCGGTCTTCGCCTATCGCCTTTCTCCTCTCGCCTGACACGGCGGCCTCACTTGACTCCTGACTTCGCGCCTTTACTATGGGATTAGCACTCTAGGTGTTAGAGTGCCAAGATCGTAAACTCCTGAAACCAGAGCCGTCCATGACCGACACGCCGCCCATCACCGAACTCAGCGACCGTGCCCAGCGCCTGCTTCGCACGCTGGTGGAGAGCTACATTCGGGACGGTCAGCCGGTGGGCTCCCGGACCCTGTCGCGCACGGCGGGGCTGGATCTGAGCGCGGCCTCCATTCGCAACGTGATGGCGGATCTGGAGGACATGGGCCTGGTGATCTCGCCTCATACCTCTGCCGGGCGCATCCCTACCGCCGCCGGCTACCGGCTGTTCGTGGACACCCTGCTGGAGGTCAAGCCGCTGGACAGCCGCGAGGTGCAGACCCTGCGCGAACGGCTGAGCCCCGAGCTTGAGACCAAGGTGCTGGTGGAGTCCGCCTCGGGCCTGCTCTCCGCCGTGACCCAGATGGCGGGCATGGTGCGGGTACCCCGTCATGAGCACGCCTCGCTGCGCCAGATCGAGTTCATGAAGCTCTCCGAGCGCCGGGTTCTGGTGATCCTGGTGATGAGCAAGAACGAGGTGCAGAACCGTATCCTGGAGCTGGACCGGGAATACACCGCCAGTGAGCTCCAGCAGATGGCCAACTACCTGAACGAACGGGTGGTGGGCCGGGACCTGTCCACGGTGCGCCATCAGTTGCTGCGGGAGATGAAGGCGGTGCGCGAGCACATGAATTCCCTGATGCTGGCGGCCATCGAGCTGGGCGAGCAGGCGGTGGCCGCGGACCGGGGCTTAGACGACGTGGTGATGGCCGGGCAGTTTCACTTGCTGGACTACGCTGAGCTGACCAGCGTCGAGAAGCTTCGTCAGCTGTTCGAAGCATTTAACGAAAAACGCGAGATCCTGGGCCTGCTGGATGAATGCATCAGTGCCCAGGGCGTGCAGATCTTTATCGGCCAGGAATCGGGACACAAGATCCTGGACGACTGCAGTGTGGTCACCGCGCCCTACGAAGTGGGCGGCCACGTGGTGGGTGTACTGGGGGTGATTGGCCCCACCCGCATGCCCTACGAACGGGTGATCCCCATCGTGGATATTACCGCCCGTCTGCTGGGCGCGGCCTTGAATTCCCGGCTCTGAATCCCACATTGAACACAGTTGCTTTCGGGGCGCGCCAGTCCGTGGCCCGTTAGCAGGCTGTTGAAAAAGCCTCGGGCGGCGCCATGCTGCGTTGGAAAGCGGCTCAAAATGCTCATGTACGCCCATGTACACTGCGCTTTTTCGTCACTTTCCGCCTTGCTTGGCATCCACCGGAGACTTTTTCAACAGCCTGCTAGGCGTTGCTGCTGAGCCGCTCCTGCCACAGCGCTGCCCGGGCCCGGATCGCATCCAGGTCCAGGGTGGTGAGTTCACGGTCCCTGAGCAGGGCCTTGCCCGCCACCCAGACGTGACTTACCTGGTGGCGGCCGGAGGCATAGACCAGGTGGGAGAGGGGGTGATAAACGGGTTGGCTCTCGATATCGCCCAGGTACACGGCCACCACGTCCGCCGCCTTGCCGGGCTCCAGTGACCCGATCTCCTCGCCCAGGCCCAGGGCCCGGGCGCCGTTGAGGGTCGCCATGCGCAGGGCCGCCCCGGCGGGCAGGGCGGCGGCATCTCCGGCCACACCCTTGGCCAGCAGGGCCGCAGTGCGCATCTCGCCCATCAGGTCCAGGTCGTTATTGCTGGCGGCCCCGTCGGTGCCCAGGCACACGTTGACCCCGGCATCCAGGAGTTTTTGCACCGGGCAAAAACCGCTGGCCAGCTTCAGGTTGGATTCCGGGCAGTGCAACACGTGGGCACCGGCCTCGGCCAGGTGTGCGATCTCGGCGGCTTCCAGCTGGGTCATGTGTACCGCCAGCAGGTTGGGCCCCACCAGCCCCAGTTGCGCCAGGCGCTCAAGGGGCCGCAGGCCGTAACGGGCCATCGATTCCTGCACCTCGTGGGCGGTCTCGTGCACGTGCATGTGCACGGGCAGGTCCAGTTCGTTGGCCAGGATGCGGATGCGTTTCAGCGGCTCGTCGGAGACGGTGTAGGGCGCATGGGGTGCGAAGCAGAAGGACAGCAGCGCCTCATTCCTGTGCCGGTCGTAGAGGTCCAGGCCCTTGGCGATGTACTCGTCCGCGTTGTTGGCCCAGGCGGTGGGGAAGTCGATGACAATGAGTCCCAGGGAGGCGCGCATGCCCGCCCGGGTGGCGGCATGGGCGGCGATCTCCGGGAAGAAGTACATGTCGTTGAAGCAGGTGATCCCGCCGCGCAGCATCTCCGCCATGGCCAGCTGGGTGCCGTCTTCCACGTACTCGGCCCCCACCCAACGGCCCTCGGCGGGCCAGATGTGGCCCTTGAGCCACTCCATGAGGGGCAGATCGTCCGCCAGGCCACGCATGAGGCTCATGGCCGCATGGGTGTGGGTGTTCACCAGTCCGGGGATCAGGGCATGGTCCGGCAGATCATGGACCGTGGCGGCCTGGTAGCGGGCATCCGCATCGCGGGTGGGCAGCAGGTCCACGATGCGTCCCGCGCGAATGGCCAGGGCGTGATGTTCGAGAACGGTGTCCCGGGGCTCCACGGGGATGATCCAGCGGGCCTTGATGAGGGTGTCGATGGTTTCCATGGCGGGAAACGATACAGGCGGTGCGCTGGGCCGACAACGGCAATCTGGCGGTCAGGCAGGGATTGAAACCGGCGATCGGGATACCCGCTCAGGCATCGCCCCCGAGATCGAGGGCTACACTCGGTGTCCTGGCCGGTATCTGGCCATTCGCACACCACAGGAGATACCTGATGTCTTGTGACAAATGCAATCGGGTTTCATAATCATTCACCTGCGACAAGCATTCCTGCAAAAATTTCAGGCAGTTCCAGCGCGCTGAACACTCCAAACTTCGGCTTTGCCATCTAGAGATCAAGCCCCCGTCATGCTGAAAAAGATCCATGTCGAACACCTCCAGGTGGGCATGTACGTGAAGGAATTGTGTGGATCCTGGATGGAGCACCCCTTCTGGCGCTCGAGCTTCCTGCTGGAAGATCCCAAGGATCTGGCCACTCTTCATGCCAGCAGTATCAAGGAGGTCTGGATCGATACCGGCCGGGGTCTGGATGTACTGGCCACCGAGGGCGTGGTCATGGAGGCGCAGAACGAGGCCGAGGTGAATGAATCCCTCGCCCGGGCGGCGGACTGTGAGCGGGCAGAGGCGTCGGTGCCACTGCACGAGGAGCTCAATCGGGCCGCGAAGATCTGTGCCAAGGCCAAGCACGCCATGACCTCCATCTTCCAGGAGGCGCGCATGGGCAAGGCCGTGGATACGGTCCTGGCGCGCAGGGTGGTTGAGGAGATCACCGACTCGGTCACCCGCAATGCCGCTGCCCTGATCAGTCTGGTTCGCCTGAAGAATGCCGACGATTACACCTATATGCACTCGGTGGCGGTCTGTGCCCTGATGGCTGCCCTGGGTCGGCAGCTGGGTCTGGACAAAGCACAAATCCATTCTGCGGCCATCGCCGGGCTGGTCCATGACCTGGGCAAGGCGGCTATGCCCCTGGAGGTGCTCAACAAGCCCGGCAAGCTTACCGAGCAGGAATTTGCCATCATGAAGAGCCATCCCGCCGAGGGTCACCGTATGCTGCTGGAGGCCCCGGAGGGCATCGACCCGGTGGCCCTGGATGTCTGTCTGCATCATCACGAGAAGGTGGATGGTTCCGGCTATCCCGAGGGGCTCACGGCCGGGGAGATCAGCCTGTTCGCCAAGATGGGCGCGGTCTGCGATGTCTATGATGCGATCACTTCCAATCGGCCCTACAAGGCAGGCTGGGACCCTTCCGAGTCCATTCGCAAGATGGCCGAATGGGCACAAGGCCATTTCGACGAGGAGGTCTTCCAGGCCTTCGTCAAGAGCCTGGGTATCTACCCTGTGGGTTCCCTGGTGCGTCTGGAATCCGGAAAGCTTGCCGTGGTGGTCGAGCAGTCAAAGCGTTCGCTGCTCAAGCCTGTGGTCAAGGTCTTCTACTCCACCCGGTCCGGCTGTCGCATCGCGCCCAAACGGGTGGATCTCTCCGCCCCCCTGTGCCGGGAGGCCATCACCGGCCGGGAGGACCCGGATGCCTGGTCATTCCCCGACCTCAACGAGCTGTGGTCGGGATTGCCGCAAGCGCCCTGGTAGCTTGGGGGCCTTGCCCAGGGAAGTCGCCTGAATCAGTCACCCGTCACGGGCTGCGAACATCCCACGTCATCATTAGACAAGAGCTGATCGCCGACATCATGGCCCAGGACGAGCGCATCCTGAAGGAACCTGTCCCTACCATCGTGCTGGGCGACAACAGTGTCGACTTCAACGTGCGCCCCTGGGTGAAGACCGCGGATTACTGGCCAGTGCGTGCCGACCTGCTGGAGAACGTCAAGCTGGCCAACCCCCGACAGGCGACTGCCGGGGGATTCTTGTGATCTGGTTTCGAAGCCCGTGGGGTAGGGGTACAATCGCGCGCCATGACACTCAACGATTATGCCCACGATTCCGTACGCGCCGTCCTCTGGGACGGGGCGATCCTCCAGCTCCTGGATCAGCGTCGTCTGCCTCGGGAAAGCCTGTATCTGAACATCCCCGATGCCGCTACCGCCGCCGATGCCATCCGCGAGATGGTGGTGCGCGGTGCTCCGGCCATCGGCATCACCGCGGCCTATGGGGTCGTCCTCGCGGCCCGCAGCAAGCCCGCCGATACCACTGACTGGCTCGCGGCCCTGACCCCGGACCTGGAGCGTCTCGCCGCTTCCCGCCCCACGGCGGTGAATCTCTTCTGGGCCCTTGCCCGCATGAAAGACGTGATCCGGGCCGGCGGGGACGATCTGCCGGCGAGACTGGAGGTCGAGGCCCGGCGCATCCACGAGGATGACCTGGCCGCCAACCGGCGCATGGGGGAACTGGGTGCGACACTCATGGATCCCGCCGAGGCCGTGCTGACCCATTGCAATACCGGCTCTCTTGCCACCGGCGGCTACGGCACGGCCCTGGGGGTGATCCGCAGCGCCTTCGCGGCCAAACGCATCACCAAGGTCTACGCCGACGAGACCCGACCCTGGCTCCAGGGCGCCCGGCTCACCGCCTGGGAACTGGTGCAGGATGGTATCCCCGTGGACCTGATCTGCGAGGGGGCCGCGGCCAGCCTCATGCGCGAGGGCCGGGTGGGCTGGGTGGTGGTGGGGGCCGACCGTATCGCCGCCAACGGCGATACCGCCAACAAGATCGGCACCTATGGCCTGGCCGTACTGGCCCGCCACCATGGGGTGCGTTTCATGGTGGTGGCCCCCACTTCCACCATCGACATGGACACCCCGGACGGGGCCGGCATCCCCATCGAGCAACGCCCCGTATCCGAGGTCTTGAGCCTGGCCGGCCAGCCCGTGGCCGCAGAAGGGGCAGGGGCCTGGAACCCCGCCTTCGACGTGACCCCGGCGGAGTTGATTGACGCCATCGTCACGGAAAAGGGCGTGGTGGAGCGGCCCAACAGGGCGAAAATGACCGCCCTGTTGGGGAAGGTAGAAGGATGAGGGTTGAAGGATGAATAGGTGACCGCAAGCTCCCCTTCCGGCCTTTAATTCAACCTTCAACCTTCTGCCTTCCTCCTTCAGAACGCCTCTCAGGCGTCCCGCAGGGCGCCTGAGAGGCGTTCTGAGCCCTTATCTCAATCGACCCTAACCCCCGGGTCGTGGTACTCTTCCCCCTTTGCCAGTCCCCCCACAAAAGAGGGTTTGCCCCGGCATGGCCGAGTTCGCGAAAGAAGTCCTGCACGTCAATCTGGAAGACGAAATGCGCCAGTCCTACCTGGATTACGCCATGAGCGTGATCATAGGCAGGGCACTCCCTGACGTCCGGGACGGCCTTAAACCGGTGCACCGCCGGGTCCTGTACGCCATGCAGGAGCTGGGCAACGACTGGAACAAGCCTTACAAGAAGTCCGCCCGTGTGGTGGGTGACGTGATCGGTAAGTATCACCCCCACGGCGACACGGCCGTGTACGACACCATCGTGCGCATGGCCCAGCCCTTTTCCATGCGCTACATGCTGGTGGACGGTCAGGGTAACTTCGGTTCCGTGGACGGGGATTCCCCCGCCGCCATGCGATACACCGAGGTGCGCATGGCCAAGCTGGCCCACCAGCTGCTGGCGGATCTGGACAAGGAGACGGTGGATTTCGTCGAGAACTACGACGGCTCCGAGCGCGAACCCACGGTCTTCCCCACCCGCCTGCCCAACCTGCTGATCAACGGCTCCGCCGGTATCGCCGTGGGCATGGCCACCAACATCCCGCCCCACAACATGCGGGAAGTGGTGGATGCCTGTATTGCCCTGATCGACGACTCATCCATCACCATCCCCGGACTCATGGAATACCTGCCGGGCCCCGACTTCCCCACCGCCGGTATCATCAACGGCGCCACTGGCATTCACGAGGCCTACCACACCGGCCGCGGCCGCATCTATCTGCGTGCCCGTTCCCATGTGGAAGAGGACGAGAACACCGGTCGACAGACCATCGTGGTCACAGAGCTTCCCTACCAGGTGAACAAGGCCCGCTTGCTGGAGAAGATCGCCGAGCTGGTCAAGGAGAAGAAGCTCGAGGGCATCAGCGAGCTGCGCGATGAGTCCGACAAGGACGGCATGCGTATGGTCATCGAACTCAAGCGTGGCGAAGTCCCCGAGGTCATCCTCAACAACCTCTACCAGCACACCCAGATGCAGAACGTGTTCGGCATCAACATGGTGGCCCTGGTGGACGGCCAGCCGCGCCTGCTGGACCTCAAGCAGGTGCTGGAGGCCTTCCTGCGCCATCGCCGGGAGGTGGTCACACGGCGCACCATCTACGACCTGCGCAAGGCCCGTGAGCGGGCCCATGTGCTGGAAGGCCTGGCCGTGGCCCTGGTCAACATCGATGAGGTCATTGCCCTGATCAAGGCCTCCGCCAACCCCGCCGAGGCCAAGGCCGGCCTGATGGGCCAGGCCTGGAAGTCGGGCGTGGTGGACGAGATGCTCTCCCGTGCCGGCTCGGCCACGTCCCGTCCCGAGGACCTGGACGCCGCCTTCGGTCTGCGCGATGGCGCCTACTTCCTCTCCGATGCCCAGGCCCAAGCCATCCTGGACCTGCGCCTGCACCGCCTGACCGGGCTGGAGCAGGAGAAGGTGGTCAGCGAATACAAGGAACTACTGGAGAAGATCGATGACCTGCTGGATATCCTGAGCAGCCCCGACCGGCTCATGCGGGTGATCCGTGACGAACTGCTGGAAGTACGCGAGCAGTTCGGCGACGAACGCCGCTCGGAGATCGTCGAGCATCGCCTGGACCTGACCCTGGAAGACCTCATCACCGAGGAAGACGTTGTGGTGACCCTGTCCCACGCCGGCTACGCCAAGTACCAGCCGGTCACGGCCTACCGGGCCCAGAAGCGCGGCGGGCGGGGCAAGTCCGCCACCAGTTTCCGGGACGAGGACTTCATCGACCGCCTGGCGGTGTGCAGTACCCACGACACCATCCTGTGCTTCTCCAGCCGCGGCAAGGCCTACTGGCTCAAGGTCTACGAACTGCCCCAGGGCAGCCGTGCCGCCCGGGGCAAGCCCCTGGTTAACCTGCTGCCCCTGGAAGAAAACGAGCGTATCAACGCCATCCTGCCGGTGCGCAAGTATCTGCAAGACAAGTACGTCTTCATGGCCACCAGTTCTGGCACGGTCAAGAAGACCCCGCTGGTGGACTTCTCCCGCCCCCGCAGCAACGGCATCATCGCCGTGGACCTGCGCGAGGACGATCACCTGGTGGATGTGGCCGTCACCGACGGCAGTCGTGACGTGATGATGCTCACCTCCGCCGGCAAGGCCATCCGCTTCAGTGAAGAGCATGTGCGCCCCATGGGCCGGACCGCCTGCGGTGTGCGTGGTGTGCGTCTTGGGGTGAAACAGAAGGTCATCTCGTTGATCATCGTCGACGAGGGTACCGTACTGATCGCCACCGAAAATGGTTACGGCAAGCGCACCCCACCCGAGGACTTCCCAGTCCATGGCCGTGGTGGACAGGGCGTCATCGCCATCCAGACCAGTGGTCGCAATGGTGCCGTGGTGGGCGCAACCCTGGTGGCCGAGGAGGATGAGGTCATGCTCATCACCGACGGCGGTACCCTGGTGCGCACCCCGGTGGCGGACATCTCCGTGCTGGGCCGCAACACCCAGGGCGTGCGCCTGATCCGCCTGTCCGATGAAGAGCATCTGGTGGAATTGGCCAGGGTCGCCGGTCTCAATGGCGAGGAAGGCGAGGAAGGCGATGAGGACGATGGCGAAGACGGCGACGAAGAAACCATCGAAGAAGCATGACTTGACTGATACGCGGGTGGTATGGAATCACCCGCGTCAACCAGATCCTACCCATCACATCCTGAGGCCCCCAATGACGCGAGTGTTCAATTTCAGTGCTGGTCCCGCCATGCTCCCCGAGCCGGTGCTCGAACAGGCCAGGGAGGAGATGCTGGACTGGAATGGAACCGGCACGTCAGTGATGGAAATGAGTCACCGGGGCAAGGCCTTCATGTCCATCGCAGAGGCCGCCGAGCGCGATCTGCGTGCGCTCATGAATATCCCCGATAACTATAAGGTGCTGTTCCTGCAGGGCGGGGCGTCAGCCCAGTTCGCCATGGTTCCCATGAACTTGCTGCGGGGCAAAAAGCGCGTCGATTACATCCACACCGGCGCCTGGTCCAAGAAGGCCATCGCCGAGGCCCGCAAATATGCCGATGTGAATGTCGCTGCCAGCAGTGAGGCCGATGGATTCAATTCCATCCCCGCCTTCGACACCTGGCAGCGCAGCGGGGATGCCGCCTACCTGCACTACACCCCCAACGAGACCATCGGCGGCGTGGAGTTCCACTGGATCCCGGACATCGGCGACGCGGTCCTGGTGGCCGACATGTCATCCACCATCCTGTCCCGCCCGGTGGATGTGTCCCGTTACGGCGTCATCTACGCCGGCGCCCAGAAGAATATCGGCCCGGCCGGGCTGACCATCGTCATCGTTCGCGAGGACTTGATGGGCGACGTGCTGCCCGGCACGCCCACCATGTTCGATTACAAGATCCACGCCGATAACGACTCCATGTACAACACCCCGCCCACCTACGGCTGGTATCTGGCGGGTCTGGTGTTCCAGTGGCTGCAGGGTCTGGGCGGGCTGGAGGCCATGGGTGAGATCAATCGTCGCAAGGCGGAAAAGCTCTACGCCACCATTGATGGTTCGGCCTTCTACAGCAACCCGGTCAGGCTGGACAGCCGTTCCTGGATGAATGTGCCCTTTACCCTTGCCGACCCCGAACTGGATGCGGTGTTCCTCAAGGAAGCCGCCGAGATGGGTCTTGTCACCCTCAAGGGTCACCGTTCCGTGGGCGGCATGCGCGCCAGCATCTACAACGCCATGCCTGAGGCAGGCGTGAGCGCCCTTGTGGATTTCATGGCGGACTTCGAACAAAGAAAGGGCTGAGCCAGCTTGGCTACGGAGGCGACAAAGACACAAGCATTCTTCTCGCCAAGACGCGAAGCACGCGAAGGAAAATCACTTTCTGAAAAATGAATTCTTGGCGCGCTTCGCGTCTTAGCGAGAGACATCTTTTTTTGCGGCCAATTCCAGTGGCCGACAGCTTATTTCAAGGCAACTCACCCATGTACAAAATTCTGACGCTCAACAACATCTCCGTGAAGGGTCTGGACTCTTTCCCCCGGGACCATTACGAGATCGCCTCCGAGATGAGCCATCCCGATGGGGTGCTGGTGCGCTCCTACAACATGCACGACATGGTGCTGTCCGATGACCTGAAGGCCATCGGCCGGGCCGGCGCCGGTGTGAACAACATCCCCGTAGAGGCCATGAGCGAGCGGGGTGTGGCGGTATTCAATGCCCCCGGCGCTAATGCCAATGCGGTCAAGGAACTGGTCATGGCCGGGATGCTGATCGCTGCACGCAACCTCTGCGCCGCCTGGGATTACAGCCGCAAGCTGGACGCCACCGCCCCGGACCTGGAACAGCAGGTGGAGGCGGGCAAGAAGAGGTTTGTCGGATCCGAACTGCCCGGTCGCATCCTGGGTGTCATTGGCCTGGGCGCCATTGGTGTGCAGGTCGCCAATTCGGCCCGGGCCCTGGGCATGGAGGTGATCGGCTACGACCCGAAGATCCTCGTGCGAAGTGCCCTGCAGCTTTCATCCGATGTGCAGCATTCCGCCAGCGTGGATGAGGTGCTCACCCGGGCGGATTTCGTCACCTTTCATGTGCCACTCAACGACAATACCCGTCACATGATCAACGCCGACCGTCTTGCTCGCATGAAGCCCGGCGCCGTATTGCTCAATTTCGCCCGAGCTGAGATCGTGGACGAAGAGGCGGTGTGTCGCGCCCTGGATTCTCGACAGATTCATAGCTACGTCTGCGATTTCCCCACCCCGCGATTGTTGGCTCACCCGAAGGTGGTGGCACTGCCCCACCTGGGGGCATCCACACAGGAAGCAGAAGAGAACTGCGCGGTGATCGTTGCCGGGCAATTGCGCGAATACCTGGAACACGGCAACGTGCGTAATTCCGTTAACCTGCCCGAGGTTTTCCTGCCACGGGCCGGGGATTCGCGCCTGACGGTGATCTTTCGCAACCTGCCTGACATGGTGGGCCAGATCACCCATGTCCTGGGCAAATCCGGTCTGAACATCGTACACATGGTCAATGAGTCCCGGGGTGCCGTCGCCTACACGATCATGGACGTGGAGGGCGATATTACCGAAGATACAGCCAGGGAAATCGTCGCCACCAACGGCGTTCTGCGGGTACGGGTGTTGTAGCGAGTCATGAGCGAACAGGAATCACTGGAGACCATCCGGGCGCGCATCGATGCCCTGGATGAGGAACTGCTGAGACTTATCAGCGAGCGGGCCCGCTGCGCCCAGGCGGTGGCCAGGGTCAAACGCGAGGCCGATCCCCGAGCGGAATTCTATCGCCCCGAGCGCGAGGCGCAGATCCTGCGCAAGATCCAGGAAAAGAATCCCGGTCCGCTGGATTCGGAAGAGGTGGCACGGCTGTTCCGGGAACTCATGTCCGCCTGTCTGGCCCTGGAGGAACCGCTCAACGTGGCCTTCCTCGGTCCCGAGGGCACCTTCACCCAGGCAGCAGCACTCAAGCATTTCGGGCATTCGGTACACACCGTGCCCCTGGGCGCCATCGACGAGGTGTTCAGGGAGGTGGAATCCGGCACCGCCCATTATGGTGTGGTGCCTGTGGAGAACTCCACCGAGGGCGTGGTCACCCACACCCTGGACCGATTCATGCAATCGCCCCTAAAGATCTGCGGCGAAGTGGCACTGCGTATTCATCATCACCTGATGGTCGGCAAGACGGCCAGACGCGAAGACATCACGCGTATCTATTCCCATCAGCAGTCCCTGGCCCAGTGCCGCGAGTGGCTGGATGCAAACCTGCCCCAGGCCGAACGCATCCCTGTGAGCAGCAATGCGGTGGCGGCTCGACGTGTGGCCGAGGAGGAGGGCTCCGCGGCCATCGCCAGCCAGGCGGCGGCGGAGCGCTATAAACTGACTGTCCTCAACGCCAATATCGAGGATGCCCCCGACAACACCACCCGTTTCCTGGTCATCGGCCAGCGGGCCAGTGGCGCCTCGGGCCGTGATAAGACCTCCCTGCTGATCTCCACACGCAATCGGCCTGGTTCCCTGTGTCGACTGCTGGAGCCCTTTGCCCGCTCCGGTGTGAGCCTCACCCGCATCGAGTCCCGTCCGTCCCAGTGCGTGAACTGGGACTACGTGTTCTTCATCGACGTGGAAGGACACGAAGAGGACGACAAGGTGCACCAGGCCATCTCGGCTCTGGAGAAGGAAGCGGACCTGGTGAAGGTGCTGGGCTCATATCCCCGTGCCGTGTTGTGAGGTTTTGGCCTCTAAGTAATGCTTTTGACAGGATTGACATGATTCACAGGATTACAACTGGACTTCATTCACGCATCTTTGAATCCCGTTAATCATGTTAATCCTGTCAAGCCTTTGACTTTGCATTGAGCAGCTTCTCCGTCCTACACAAACATCGGAATCCAAGCATGAGCTGTGATTATCGGGCCCTGGCCCTGACCGGGGTGCAGAACCTGACCCCCTACCAGCCCGGTAAGCCGATCGAGGAGCTGGAGCGGGAACTGGGTATCCGCGAGAGCATCAAGCTGGCCTCCAACGAGAACCCCCTGGGTCCGAGCCCGAAGGCCCTGGAGGCCGCCCGCGGGGCCCTGCCTGGCATGGCCCTGTATCCGGACGGCAATGGCTTTGCGCTCAAGCGCCGCCTGGGTGAAATGCTGGGCGTGGCGCCCGGGCGCATTACCCTGGGCAATGGCTCCAACGAGATCCTGGAACTGGTGGCCCGTGCCTATCTGGGGCCGGGTCGCAATGCAGTGTTCAGCGCCCATGCCTTTGCCGTCTACCCTATTGTGGTGCGGGCGGTAGGTGCCGAGGCCCGTGTCGCTGTGCCCAACGGGCCGGATCACGCCATGCCCTACGGTCATGATCTGGACGCCATGGCGGCGCTGATCAACGGGGACACCCGGGTGGTGTTCGTGGCCAATCCCAACAACCCCACCGGCACCTGGCTCGATGAGCAGGCCGTGCACGCATTCCTCAAACGCGTGCCGGTCGAAACCCTGGTGGTGATGGACGAGGCCTATTTCGAGTACGTCCAGACCGAGGGTTATCCCGATACCACCCGCTGGCTTCAGGAATTCCCCAACCTGCTGGTAACCCGTACCTTCTCCAAGATCCACGGACTCGCGGGACTGCGCATCGGCTACGCAGTCTCCGGCGAGGCGGTGGCGGATATGCTCAACCGGGTTCGTCAGCCCTTTAACACCAACCTGCTGGCCCAGGCGGCTGCACTGGCGGCCCTGGACGATACGGATCATGTGCGCGAGAGCGTGCGTATCAACGGTGAGGGCCTCAAGCAACTGGTGGCGGCCTGCGAACAGCGCAGCCGGGGTTTCATCCCCTCGGTGGGCAATTTCCTTTCCATCGACATGGGCAGTGATGCGGGCCCCGTGTACCAGGCCCTGTTGCGGGAAGGGGTGATCGTGCGCCCCATCGCCGGTTATGGCCTGCCTCGACATCTGCGCGTCACCGTGGGCCGCGCACACGAGAACCGGCGCTTCATTGAAGCCCTTGACCGGGTCCTCGCCTGATGCTGCGCAAACTCTGTATCTTCGGTGTCGGCCTGATCGGGGGGTCTTTGTCCCTGGCCCTGCGCCGGGCCGGCTATTGCAGGGAGGTGGTGGGGTGTTCCCGTTCCGAGAGCCATCTGTCCCGGGCCGTGGAACTGAACGTGATAGACAGTTACAGCCTGGATCCCGCCGAGGCAGTGCAAGATGCGGACATGGTGCTTCTGGCCGTGCCCCTGGGGGCCATGGCGCCGGTCTGCGAGTCCATCCGGGACAGCCTGGCACCCGATGCCGTGCTCACCGACGTAGGTAGCGCCAAGGCCAGTGTGCTCCGCGCCGTGACCGGGGCTTTTGGTGAGGCACCCGCCGGCTTCGTGCCGGGCCATCCCATCGCGGGCAATGAACAAAGCGGTGTGGAGGCGGCCTTCCCCGAATTGTTCCAGGGCCGCCGCGTGATCCTCACGCCCCTGGTCAACACCCGCCAGGACGCCCGTGACAAGGTGCGCACCATGTGGGAAGTGGCCGGTGCGGTGGTGGAGGAAATGGGTGTCGAGCACCACGATGAGGTGCTTGCCGCGACCAGCCATCTGCCTCACCTGCTGGCCTTCGGCCTGGTGGACAGCCTGGCCCGCATGGGCGAGCGCGAAGAGATCTTTCACTATGCCGCCGGGGGCTTTCGGGATTTCACCCGCATCGCCTCCAGCGACCCGGTCATGTGGCGGGACATCTGCCTGGCCAACAGCGAGGCCATCCTCAAGGTGATGACCCACTACCAGCAGGACCTGGACAGCATCACCCGGGCGGTACAGGAAGGTGACGGGGAGCGTCTGCTGGAGATCTTCCAGCGGGCCAAGGCGGCCCGCGACCGGTTTTGTCACTGATTGTGGGTGCTGTTATCGACGCAAAGGCCGCTAAGGCGCGGAGGGCGCAAAGGAAATCATTTACGGATGCGTATTTGATTTTCTTGGCATTTGGTTTCGGATGTACTCAGCTTACTTTTTTGCGACCTCCGCGTCTTTGCGCCCTCTGCGTTTAATCCGGTTTGAGGAATATTGAATAGATGTCACAAGCACAAGAAATCGCATTCGACGTCCTGCCTGGCGGAACACTGAGCGGACGTATCCGCGTGCCCGGTGACAAGTCCATCTCCCATCGCTCCATCATGCTGGGCGCCCTGGCTGAGGGCACCACGGAGGTGAGCGGCTTTCTCAACGGCGACGACTGCATGGCCACGCTGGCCGCCTTTCGGGCCATGAGCGTGGACATCGACGGTCCGAACGAGGGCAGGGTGGTGATCCGGGGGGTGGGCCTCAATGGCCTCAAGCCCCCGGATGGCCCCCTGGACCTGGGCAATTCCGGCACCTCCATGCGCCTGATGGCGGGGCTGCTGTCGGGCCAGGCCTTTGATACCACGCTGGTGGGTGACGCCTCCCTGACCAAGCGTCCCATGAAACGGGTGACCGAGCCTCTGGCCCTGATGGGCGCCCGTATCGACACCAGTGCAGCCGGCACGCCCCCCCTGCGCATCCACGGTGGTCAGACCCTCAAAGGTATCGATTACGAGATGCCCATGGCCAGCGCCCAGGTCAAATCCTGCCTGTTGCTGGCCGGGCTCTATGCCCAGGGCAGCACCTGCGTCACCGAGCCCGCGCCCACCCGGGACCACACGGAACGCATGTTGAACGGTTTCGGTTATTCCGTGAGCCGGGACGACCACCGGGCCTGTGTCCAGGGGGGCGGCAGGCTCAAGGCCGCGCGTATCGATGTGCCGGCAGACATCTCCTCGGCGGCCTTTTTCCTGGTGGGCGCCAGCATCGCCTCGGGCTCGGGGATCACCCTGGAACATGTGGGTATGAATCCCACCCGAGTGGGTGTCATCGACGTGCTGCGTCTCATGGGTGCCGAGATCCACGTGGAGAATCCCCGCGAAGCGGGCGGTGAACCGGTGGCGGACCTGCGGGTGGTGAGCGCGCCGCTGCGCGGGGTGCGTATCCCCGAGGAGCTGGTGCCCCTGGCCATCGACGAATTCCCGGCCCTGTTCATCGCTGCCGCCTGTGCCGATGGCGAGACCCTGCTCACCGGGGCCGAGGAACTGCGGGTCAAGGAGAGCGACCGCATTCAGGTGATGGCCGACGGCCTGGTTGCCTGCGGCATCGAGGCCGAGCCCACCCCCGATGGCATCCGTATTCAGGGTGGCCAGCTGCGTGGTGCGACGGTGGACAGTCACGGTGATCACCGCATCGCCATGAGTTTTGCTATGGGGGCGTTACGGGCCGAAGGCAGCATGCAGATCCTCAATTGCGCCAACGTGAACACCTCGTTCCCGGATTTCACCGGTCTGGCCCGCAAGGCCGGGCTGGCCGTCAGCCAGGGGCCCCAGGCATGAGTGTGCCGGTGATCACCGTGGACGGGCCCAGCGGTTCCGGCAAAGGCACCCTGAGCCGCCTGCTGGCCGAGCGTCTGGGCTGGCACTGGCTGGACAGCGGTGCCCTGTACCGGCTGGTGGCCCTGGCGGCCCTGAGACGGGACATGCCCCTTGAGGACACCGACGCCCTGGCCGACCTGGCGCTCAGGCTGGATGTGCGCTTTGAGGTGGATCAGCAGGGAAATCCGGTGATCTTCCTCGATGGTGCACCAGTCGGCGCCGAACTTCGCACCGAGCAGGCGGGCAACGCCGCCTCCCGGGTGGCGGCCCAGCAGCCGGTGCGCGATGCCCTGCTGGAACGTCAGCGGGCCTTTTGCCAGGCCCCGGGGCTGGTGGCCGATGGCCGGGATATGGGCACCGTGGTGTTCCGCGATGCCCCCCTCAAACTGTTCCTCACGGCCAGTTGTGAGGAGCGCGCCAGGCGCCGTTATAAGCAGTTGAAAGAACAAGGACTTAGTGCTAACCTTCACGCCCTTTCGGAAGAGCTTGCCGAGCGCGACCGTCGGGATGCCGAACGTAGCGTTGCACCATTGAAGCCCGCCGATGACGCCGTGGTGCTTGATTCAACCCACATCGACATCGATACGGTCCTCAATCAGGCACTGCGACTGGCCGAAGAAAGGAAATTGACCTAAACATTACTATTCACGACCAGGGCAGGGCCGCCCACGGTCTCTACATCATTAACCGGTCTGGACACGGAATGCGTCAGATCCGCTATCAGGTTCAATCAACTCATGAGTGAAAGTTTCGCGCAACTGTTCGAAGAGAGCATGGCCTTCACGCAGATGAAGCCAGGCAGCATCATCAATGGCACCGTCATCCACGTGACCGCCGACGTGGTGGTCATCAACGCCGGACTCAAGTCCGAGGGTGTTGTGCCCGCCGACCAGTTCCTCAATGAAAAAGGGGAAATGGAAGTCAAGGTGGGTGATGTGGTCGAGGTGGCCCTTGAAAGCCCCGAAGACGGCTTTGGTGAAACGCGTCTGTCACGCGAGAAGGCCAAACGCGCCAAGGCATGGGAACGCCTCGAGGGCGCCATGGAGAACGACGAGACCATTACCGGCATCATCTCCGGCAAGGTCAAGGGCGGCTTCACGGTTGAACTCGGCGATATCCGTGCCTTCCTTCCTGGTTCGCTGGTGGATGTGCGCCCCGTGCGCGACACCGCCTACCTGGAAGGCAAGGAGCTTGAGTTCAAACTGATCAAGCTGGATCAGCGCCGCAACAACGTGGTGGTTTCCCGCCGCGCCGTGGTGGAGAAGGAATACAGCGCCGAGCGCGAGGCCCTGCTGGAAAATCTGCAGGAAGGCATGGTGCTCAAGGGTATAGTCAAGAACCTCACCGACTACGGCGCGTTCCTGGACCTGGGTGGTATCGACGGTCTGCTGCACATCACCGACATGGCCTGGAAGCGCGTCAAGCATCCCTCCGAGGTGGTGGAGATCGGTCAGGAGATCGACATCAAGGTGCTCAAGTTCGATCGGGAGCGCAACCGTGTCTCCCTGGGCCTCAAGCAGCTGGGCGACGATCCGTGGGAAAATATCACCCGTCGTTACCCCATCAGCACCCGCCTGTTCGGCAAGGTCACCAACATCACCGACTACGGCTGCTTCGTGGAAATCGAAGACGGCGTGGAAGGCCTGGTGCACGTCTCCGAAATGGATTGGACCAACAAGAACATCGCCCCCAACAAGATGGTCGCCGTGGGTGACGAGGTGGAAGTGATGATCCTCGACATCGACGAGGAGCGTCGCCGCATCTCCCTGGGTATCAAGCAGTGCAAGACCAATCCCTGGGACGAGTTCGCTGCCACCCACAGCAAGGGTGAAAAGGTCGCCGGTGTCATCAAGTCTATCACCGACTTCGGCATCTTCGTGGGCCTGGACGGCGGCATCGACGGTCTGGTCCACCTCTCCGATCTGTCCTGGAACATGGAAGGCGAGGAGGCCGTACGCAACTACAAGAAGGGTGACGAGATCGAGGCCGTGGTACTGGCCGTTGACTCTGAGCGCGAGCGTATCTCCCTGGGCGTTAAGCAGCTGGACAAGGATCCCTTCTCCAACTTCGTGGCCGAACATGCCAAGGGCAGCATCGTCAAGGGTGTGGTCAAGGAAGTGGACGCCAAGGCTGCCGTTATTGAACTGGCCGAAAGCGTCGATGGCGTCCTGCGCGCCTCCGAGCTGTCCCGGGACCGCGTCGAGGATGTGCGCACCGTGCTGAACGTGGGTGACACCGTCGAGGCCAAGTTCATGGGTGTGGATCGCAAGAATCGCACCGTGACCCTGTCCATCAAGGCGAAGGACTATGCTGACGAGGCCGAAGCCCTGCAGGATTACGGCAATGCCGGCAGCGCCACGACCACCCTGGGTGACCTCATCAAGGAACAGATGAGCAATCAGCAGGACAAGTAAGACTAATGGAACCGGCCGGACATCTGTCCGGGCGGTTTTCCTGATTGATCGACCTTGCCGGAGTGTTGGCCTGCTGGTGCCCGTCACCACAGGTTCTATGCGCTTCGTCGAGACTTTAACAGGTGGAGTCGCTGACATGACCAAGTCCGAACTCATCGAGATCCTTGCGCAGAAGCAAAGCCATCTCGCCTACAAGGATGTGGAGCTTTCGGTCAAGACCATGCTCGAGCACCTGAGTCATGCCCTGGCCACCGGAGACCGTATCGAGATCCGGGGTTTCGGTAGCTTCTCATTGCACTTTCGACCGCCCCGCGTGGGCCGCAATCCCAAGACCGGCGAGACCGTTTCCCTCCCGGGCAAAAATGTACCGCATTTCAAGCCAGGCAAGGAGCTGCGTGAACGGGTCAATGCCGTCCACGAACAGCAGGCCTGAATCATCTCAATGAATTCTATCGACACGGGACATCAAGGATGCGTAAGCTGATCCTGCTGCTGGCCCTGGGACTGGCCGTACTGGTCGGTGCCACGTTCTCGCTGCTCAATTCCGTTTCAGTTCCTGTGAATCTATACCTTGGACAGGTCGAACTGCCCCTGTCCATCCTGATCTTCGTGAGTCTCCTGATCGGTGCCATCCTCGGCGCCTTTGCCTGCACCGGTTTCATCCTTCGACACCTCAACGAGAACCGTAAATTGCGCAAGCGCATACGGCTCGCTGAAGAAGAGCTTACCCAACTGCGCAAGATCCCCATCAAGGATTCCTACTGATCATGACCGAGTTGCTCTGGCTGCTACTTCCTGTTGCAGCCGCCTCGGGCTGGCTGGCTGCGCGAAGGACCGGGCGCAATCGTCAGAGGACCCTTCGCGGCACACTTTCTGAAGACTACATCAAAGGTCTCAACTTCCTGCTCAATGAGCAGTCCGACCGTGCCCTGGAAGTGTTCATCGACATGGTGGACGTGGATTCCGACACGGTGGAGACCCACCTGATTCTGGGCAGTCTTTTCAGACGCCGCGGCGAGGCTGATCGTGCCATCCGTATTCACCAGAACCTCATTGCCCGGCCGAATCTCGAACCGCGGCAACGGGCCAACGCGTTGCTGGAGTTGGGCCGCGACTACATGCGTGCCGGTGTGCTGGATCGAGCCGAAGGGCTGTTCCGCGAGCTGATCATCATCGGCTACCTGGAGGCCGAGGCCTACGCGCACCTGCGCAGCATCTATGAACAGGAAAAGGACTGGGAGAAGGCCATCTGGGCAGCGGAGCGCTTGCGCAGTCACACCCGTGAGCCCCAGAGTGAACACATCGCCCACTATCATTGCGAACTGGGTGAACAGGCCATGCGCCGTGGCGATCCATCGGGTGCGACCCACCATGCACGCAAGGCCCTGGCTACGGATCGCAAGTCATCCCGCGCCAGCATCCTGCTGGGTGATCTGGCCGTTGCGGCCAATGATGACCGCCATGCCTTAAAGCACTACGCCCGAGTGCTTGAACAACAACCGGATTTCGTCTCTCTTGTGCTGGACCGGGTACGTGCTGCCCATGCCCGTCTCGGGGACCATACAGGCTATGAACGCTTTCTCGCCCAGCTCCGGGAGAAGGAAGTCTCGCAACTGACGCTACTCGCACATATCGATGCCCTGCACGCGGAGGGTCGAGAGACAGAACTGGATACACTCATCGATCATGAACTGATGCGTGAGAAACTGACCCTTCCCGCACTGCAGGCCTATCTCAGAATTCATGCCGGGCGTGTGGAGGACAACGTGGCCGGCGAAGTGCTCAATCGCGCCTCCCATGAGCTTGAAAACCATCTTCGGCACCGTCCCCTGTATCGCTGCACCCATTGTGGCTTCAGTGCGCGGACACACTTCTGGTGCTGCCCCGGCTGTCACCAGTGGAGCAGTATCAAGCCTCGTGAACTGCATGCCGAACGTCCACAGACAGTCCTGAGCCCCTGACCCAGAGAGCCGTAATGACAGCCAGCCAGAAGGATCCACGCATCATCGTCGCCCTCGACTTTCCCGATGCCGCCCAGGCACTGGAATTCAGCCGCAGGCTCGATCCCGAGGCCTGCCGGGTCAAGGTAGGTTTTGAGCTGTTTGTCAGTGCCGGTCCTGCCCTTGTGGAACAGCTTGTGTCTGCGGGATTCGATGTATTCCTGGATCTGAAGTTTTACGATATCCCCAATACCGTGGCTTCCGCCTGTCGTGCTGCGGCGGGCTTGGGGGTGTGGATGATGAACGTGCACGCCTCCGGTGGCGGGCGCATGCTGCAGGCCGCCCGTGAGGCCCTGCAAGGGGAGACCCACCGGCCGCATCTGATCGCTGTGACCGTACTCACCTCCATGGATGAGCGTGATCTCGACGAGTTGGGGCTGGGCAAGGATGTGGGACGTCTGGCAGAGGCCTTGGCCGGGCTCACGGCCGCCAGCGGCCTGGACGGGGTGGTGTGCTCGGCCAGCGAGGCCCCCATGCTGCGCAAGCGCCATGGCGAGGACTTCCTGCTGGTGACCCCCGGCATTCGCCCGCGCAGCGCGCAAATGGACGACCAGCGTCGGGTGATGACACCATCGGAGGCCATCCGTGCCGGCTCCAGCTATCTGGTAGTGGGCCGGCCCATCACCCGCGCCGAATCTCCCATGGATGCCCTTGAGGCCATGAACGAGGAAATCCGTGGGGCCCACTTGCATTCCGTTTAGGAGTTGCTACATTTATTTTGTCCGGCCACTGTCTTTGGAGGCCGGCAACGACCACGGAACGCCAAGGAGGCTCAGGTCATGAAAAAACTCTCCGCAATTCTTTTCACCCTTCTGCTGTGCTTCGCCCTGCCGTCATTTGCCGCCGAGGATGCCACGCGCATCAACATCAATACGGCGGATGCCCAGTCATTGACGCAACTCACCGGTGTCGGCCCGAGCCGTGCCGAGGCGATCATCGCCTATCGCGAGGAGCACGGGCCGTTCCAATCCCTGCATGAGCTGACCCAGGTACGGGGCATCGGTGAGCGCACCGTTCAGGAGAACATGGAGCGCATCGCCCTGGAGTAGATCCAAGGCGGCGGGTCCGCCTTTACCCCATAATGGCCCCGTCGGCTATCCAGTTGGCGGGGCCATTATGCTATGGTTCCAAGACTGACCCACACTCTGGAATCGTCAATTCCATGCACAAGAAGATTCGTAAGGCCGTGTTCCCGGTCGCCGGTATGGGCACCCGTTTTCTGCCGGCCACTAAAGCCAATCCCAAGGAAATGCTGCCCATCGTCGACAAGCCCCTGATCCAGTATGCGGCCGAGGAGGCTGTGGCTGCGGGCATCGATGTCCTGGTGTTTGTCACCGGCCGCAACAAGCGTTCCATTCCCGACCATTTCGACAAGGCCTACGAGCTGGAAACGGAACTTGAGGAACGGGGCAAGGAGAAGATGCTGGATATCGTGCGCAACATCCTGCCGCCCCATGTTTCCTGTATCTATATGCGTCAGGCCGAGACCCTCGGTCTGGGCCATGCAGTGGGCATCGCCCGACCGGTGGTCGGTGATGAGCCCTTCGCCGTGATCCTGGCCGACGACCTGGTGGACGGCCAGGGCGCGGGAGGGGCCTTGAAGCAGATGGTGGATGTATACAACCGCTACGGTTGCAGCGTGCTGGGTGTGGAAGAAGTGCCCCACGAAGACACCTACAAATACGGCGTGGTCACCCCCGAAGCCCTGGAGGACGATCTCTGGCGAGTGAAGGGCATCGTGGAAAAGCCGGCACCGAAGGATGCCCCCTCAAACATGGCGGTGGTGGGGCGTTATATCCTCACGCCGCGGATCTTCGATCTGCTGGAGAATACGGGCAAGGGCGCCGGTGGCGAGATCCAGCTCACGGATGCCATTGCCAGCCTGCTCGATGAGGAACAGGTGTTGGCCCATCGCTTCAAGGGCAAGCGCTACGACTGTGGCAGCAAACTGGGTTATCTGCAGGCCACGGTGGAATATGCCTTGAAGCATTCGGAGCTTCAGGACGATTTTGGCGCTTACCTGGACGCGCTGTGCGCTTCTCGAAGTAGCAAGTAGCAAGTCTCAAGTGGCAAGGGAAGGCAACAGACCCTTGCCACTGGCGTAGGGCGGATAAGCAAAGCGCATCCGCCGAGAGCTACGGCAGCAGCCTGTCCGGCAGGAGTCGGTTCGGCACCCAGCGCAGGTAAAGGGTCATGCCCAGCAGTTCCACCAGGGACTGGAGCACGATCACCACCACGGCGGCCTCCCAGCCCGCCGGTAGCGCCAGGGCCAGGGGCAGGACCACGAAGGAGTTGCGTGTGCCCAGGCTGAACACCAGGGTGCGCGCGGCGGGAATGCCCAGGCCGGCCCGTCTTGCCAGAAATCTTCCCGCCAGGGCCGTGATCACCAGGTAGGCGACGAACACGCCGGTCACGACACCCATGGCGGGCAGCCACTGCACCACCACCTGTACCTGGCTCGCCGCGATCAGGAACACCACCAGCGCCAAAAGCGGCACGGGCAGCCAGCCCAGGCGCACGATGACCGCACTTCGCTGCGCACGTGCCCCGGCCCAATGCTCCAGTAAGGCGGCCAAGATCAAAGGCACACCGATCAGCCCCAGGAACACCCCTACCAGACGTCCCGTATCCAGCCCAGCGGCAAAGCTGGCGCCGTCGAACAGCACCACCAGGTAAATAGGCAGGAGCAGGATCTGTGCGAACAGCAGCAAGGGCGAGACGGCGATGGCCCGGGCGGTGTCTCCGCGGCCCAGGTGGGTGAAGCTGATAAACCAGTCGGTACAGGGCACCAGCAGCACCGCGGCCACCCCGAGGCGTATCACCGGGTCATCGGGCAGAAACTGCACCAGCAACCAGACCAGGGCCGGCACCAGCAGAAAGTTGCCGATCAAGACCGTGGTGGTGAAACGTACATCCACGAAGGCCCGCCCCATGCGTTCCACGGGTACCTGGGTGAAGGTGGCAAACAGCAACAATCCCAACACCGGCCAGAGTATCCAGTCCGGCAGTGCGGCCAGGGCAGGGAACAGCAGGCCCAGGGCGAGTCCCAGGCTGATGACGGCGAGGTAGATCCAGACCTGATGTCGCTCCAGCGTGTCACGACTCATCGAAGCGTCCCTGGCAAAGTTTCTTTCCCATTGAGCGGCCCATGGCCGCCAAGGGTGCCCAACGTTGACCCCCAGACACAACTCGGGTGGTGGGTGGCGGGCATAGCCCGCCCTATGGACGGCAGTTCGAGTCAGGCAGAAGTCATGGACCACCCCGCGTGCACGGGTGATCCATGATGACAGCAGTGGGTTCAGGCCCCGTAGACCGCCCGCGCGGCGGCGACGGCCCGGCCAGGGACGATGTCTGCACCCTGGTCCGCCAAGGCGGTTTCCAGGGCACCGAGGCAGAACAGGACGTTTTTGCGGTTGGCACCGAAACCCATCAGCCCGATGCGCCAGATCTTGCCCGCCAGCGGGCCGAGGCCGGCGCCGATCTCCAGGCTGTAGTCATTCAGCAGCAGTTTGCGCACGGCAGCCTCATCTACACCCTCGGGCACCTTGACGGCATTGAGCTGGGGCAGGCGATTGGCCTCGGGCACGATCATGGTCAGCCCCAGGGTGTCCAGGCCGGCCTTGAGGGCCTCGTGCTGGGCGCGGTGTCGGGCCCAGGCGTTTTCCAGGCCTTCCTCTTGCAGGATTACGAGGGATTCGTGCAGGGCATACAGGGCGTTGATGGGGGCCGTGTGGTGGTAGGCGCGCTTGGCACCCCCACCCCAGTAGCCCATCACCAGGTTCAGGTCCAGGAACCAGCTCTGTACTTTGTGAGTGCGGGCCTTGATGCGGGCGACAGCGGCTTCGCTGAAGCTTACGGGCGACAGGCCCGGGGTGCATGAGAGGCACTTCTGGCTGCCGGAGTAAATGGCGTCCACGCCCCAATCGTCCATGCGCAGTTCCACGCCGCCCAGGCCGGTGACGCTGTCCACGATCACCAGGCAGTCATGACGATGTGCGATCTCGGTGAGGGTCTTCACATCGGAGCAGGCGCCGGTGGAGGTCTCCGCATGCACGAAGGCCACGGTGCTGGCCTTGGGGTTTGCCTTGAGGGCGTCCTCCAGCTTCTGGGGGTCCACGGGCTTGCCCCATTCGTCTTCCACCAACACGACGGTGGCACCGCAGCGCTCGACGTTTTCCTTCATGCGCCCGCCAAACACACCGTTGGCGCACACCACGACGGTGTCGCCGGGCTGGACCAGATTGACGAAGCAGGTCTCCATGCCGGCTGAACCGGGGGCGGAGACGGGCAGGGTGAGGGTGTTCTTTGTCTGGAAGGCGTACTGCAACAGCCCCTTCATCTCGTCCATCATGTCCACGAACACGGGATCCAGATGGCCGATGGTGGGGCGGCTCATGGCCGACAGGACACGGGGGTTCACGTCGGAGGGGCCGGGGCCCATGAGGGTGCGCACGGGGGGATGGAAGGACTTGAAGCTCATAGGGCCACCTGAAGGTTGAGACATGGGAAATACCTGATCGAATTCGTTGGCCGCCAAGTATAGAGAGCGCGCGGACCGGGCCACAAGTCCGGCCCGTGACGGCGCGGGGCTCAAAGTGCTTTGCGCATCAGCCCGTCGAGCAGTTCCACCCAGTGCACCACGGGCACGGCGGCGTCCGTGGCCAGATGGGTCTGGCAACCCACGTTGGCAGTGGCAATCACCTGGGGACGCCCATGCTGAAGGTTTTTGAGCTTGCGCTGTTTCAGTTCCCCGGAGAGTTCCGGCTGCAGCAGGGAGTAGCTGCCTGCAGAACCACAACACAAATGGCTGTCCTTCACCGCCAGTAGCCGGAACCCCGCCGCCTGTAGAGTGGCCTCGGTGGCTTCGCGCAGGTGCAGTCCGTGTTGCAGGGTGCAGGGTGGATGAAAGGCGATGGGCCGGCCCTGCGCCTGGACCCCCAGGCTGCGTACGGCTGCGGCATCGATGACTTCACAGGGGTCCCGAACCTTGTCCACGATGGCGGCAGCCTTCTCCGCATAGTCCGGGTCATTGCGCAGCAGGTGGGCGTAATCCCGCACATGGACTCCGCAGCCGCTGGCGGTCACAAGGATGGCCTCGGCCCCGGCCTCTAGCTGTGGCCACCACGTATCGATGTTGCGCCGGGCCCGTTTGCGGGCGGCCGCCTCGGCGCCCAGATGATGTTCCAGTGCGCCGCAGCAGGTGTCCTTGACCCGTTCCAGGCTGATACCCAGACGGTCCAGCACCCGGGCAGCGGCCAGGTCCACTCCCGGAGTGAGCACACCCTGAACGCAGCCGCCGGGCACGATCATACGCCGGGCGTGGCGGGTTTCGGGCCAGTCACCGTGGGCTGGCATCACCTGGGGCATCTTGTCGGCGAGTCGTGCAGGCAGCAGGGGCTTGAACCAGCGTGCCAGGCTCAATGCGGCGGCAAAACGCCGGCCATGGGGCAGGACAGTGCGCAGCATCAGCCGTTCCAGGCGCTCCATGGGGCGCCGCCCCACCTGCCTGTCGACTTCCTCGCGACCGATATCCACCAGGTGTCGGTAGTCCACACCGGAGGGGCAGGTTGTCATGCAGTTCAGGCAGGTCAGGCAGCGATCCAGGTGTCGCTGGGTGGCCTGGGTCGGCGTGGCCCCTTCCAGGACCTGCTTGATCAGATAGATACGGCCCCGGGGACCGTCCAGTTCGTCTCCGCGAATCTGATAGGTGGGGCAGGTGGCATTGCAAAAGCCGCAATGCACGCAGTTGCGCAGGATGCCTTCGGCCTCGCGGCCGCGCTCCGTGTCGCGGATGAATGTTGCCAGACGGGTTTCCATGACTTGAGCCGACTCCTAGGGGGTGCCCAGAGTAATGGGGTGACCGGGATTGAACAGCCCGTCGGGGTCCAGGGCTTGGCGCACCTGGGCCTGGAGCCTGGCCAGCGGGGCGGGCAATGGATGAAAACGCGGGATGCCCGTCTGGGCGTGGCGAAACAGGGTGGCATGGCCACCCACGGACTCCACGGCGGCGCGTATCTTTATGGCCGGTGCATCGCTCACCAGCCAGCGCTGGGCGCCGCCCCAGTCCAGCAGCCAGCTGCCAGCCAATTCCAGGGGCGGGGTGGCGGGGGGGACGCTCAGGCGCCACAGGGGGGTGTCCGAGGCAAAGAAGCCGTGGCGATGTTCCCGGATGTCGGACCACAGGGCCTCGCCCTCGGCGTGTTCGCGGCCGCCCACTATCTGTGCCGCCTCATCCACGGCGGCCGGGCCACCGCTGAGGCGCACATACAGGGTGTCCTTAATGTGACAGGCGGCACTCACGGGCAGGGGCTGGCGGGCCCAGCAGCTGAACAGTGCCAGGGCCTGTCTGGCGCTGACCGCCTGCTTGAGGGTGGTAGTGTGCACCGGTGCCGGCATCACCCGCACGGAGACCTCCAGTAGGACCCCCAGCGTGCCGAATGCCCCGGTGACCAGGCGTGAGACGTCATAGCCCGCCACGTTTTTCATCACCTGGCCCCCGAACTGCAGGCATTCGCCCCGTCCGGTGAGCAGCTGCACGCCCAGCACCGCGTCACGCACCGCGCTGGCGTAGGGTCGGCGCGGGCCGGACAGTCCGGCGCTGATCATGCCGCCCAGGGTGGCATCGGGGCCGAAGGCAGGGGGTTCGAAGGGCAGCATCTGGCCGCCGGCGTCGAGGATTGTCTGGATCTCTGCCAGGGGGGTGCCGCAGCGGGCGGTGATCACCAGTTCACTGGGCTCGTAGTCCACCACGCCACGATGCCCTGTCACGTCCAGGGGATGCAGCGCATCCAGTGAGGCACCGGCCAGGAAGTCCTTGCTGCCGCCGCCACGGATGCGCAGTTTCAGACCCTGGGCACGGGCCTCGCGCACGGCGTTACAGAGGTCTTCACGCTGGTCCTGGCTTGGGGTCATGGGTCAGAGGGGTCGGGTTAGGGGGGAGCAACAGTCAAGCATAAATGCGCCTTTTGGACAAAATGAATGCCATTGGGCAGGGACATCCCTGTTGCCATCAGGGTGCAGTGGCGTCCGAGGTGGGAAACTCCGTGAGGATGCGTTCCGGCTGGATCTGCAGAATGCTCAGCTTGGCTTCCGTGAGCTGGTCCGTGTAGGCGGCGCCGGTATCCAGGTAGTAGATGTTGGCGGACTGCACCGCATGTTGCAGGGGGGTGTGGCCCATGATCACCAGGTCGATGCCGTCCACCGGCGGGATCTCGCCGTCGCCATCGGCTATATTGATGCGCTTGCGGCTCCAGACGGCGTAATCCCGCAGGCGTTCGTCACTGGCCATGCGTTCCACAAAATCGCCCCAGCTCAGTTCCAGGGGGATGTCCGCGTGGACAATGCCCACCCGTCCCATGTCCGTTTCCACCTCCAACAACCAGGGCAACTTGCGCATGCGACGGCGAAACTGTTCCTGTAGAGGCTTTGCGATGTCCCGCCACCATTCGCCGCCGTTGAGGGCGACCCAGGTGCAGGCCATATCCGTATCCGCTTCGGAATCCAGTAACAGGCGTTCGTGATTGCCCTGCACGGCGTAAAACCAGGGGTGTTCGAGGAATTCCAGTGCCCGGTGGGATTGCGGCCCGCGATCGATCAGGTCGCCCACGGACAGCAGGCGGTCATGTTCAGGATCGAAGTCCAGGGTCTCCAGCGCGGATTCCAGATGGTCGAACATGCCGTGCAGGTCTCCCACGGCAAAATCCCGGCCCTGAGTATTGCATGGCAGTCGATGAATGATGTCGAGACTCATGGTGCCATGATACGACGCCGGGCGGTCGCGGGGTGAGTCCCTCGGGTTACACTCTAGGGGAGAGAACCTCAGTCCTCAGCGGATCGCCCCATGAGTCAGCCCCTGTGCAGCCTGGAATTACCCTGTTTCCTGGATTTCGAGGCCTCGAGCCTGTCCGGCGAAAGCTATCCCATCCAGGTGGCCTGGTCCGATCCCCGTGGGCGCATTGACTGTGTGCTCATTCGCCCCGAGGATGACTGGACCGATTGGGATGAACACTCCGAAGAGGCCCATGGCCTGGATCGTGGGGTGGTGGTGCGCGATGGTCTCAGCCCGGCGCTGGTGTGCAGGCGCCTGAACGAGACGCTGGCGGGTCACACGGTGTTGTGCGATGCCCTGTCCATGGACCGTTTCTGGCTGATGCGCCTTTTCGAGGCAGGCAACCGCATGCCCGCCTTCAGGCTGGGCGACATCATGCCGCTGGTCAGGGATCGTCTGAGCCTGGGTCTAGGCCTGGGCGAGGACGCGGCACCAGAGCAGGTGCAGGCCTTGCAGGACCAGGCCTGGCGCAATGTCCCGGGGCATGCCCACCGGGCCGATTATGATGTGGGGTTTCTCATCGAGTTGTGGCGCCTGTCCGGCGAACAGGGCCAGAGACCGCAAGCCCAGGGCCGTTGAACGGACCCCGGGCCCAGGGCCTCAGAACTGCCGGGCGAACCAGATCCCCGCGCCGCGCCGTGCGCCGGTCTCCACCTGGATGGTGATGCGCCCCGTGGCATCCACCAACAGGTCCAGGGCGGCGCGGGCGGTCACGGACTCCTCTTCGGCCAGGCTCAGGGTGCGCTGCACCGGGCCACTGGATTTCTCGTCCCCATCCACACCGGTGTAATCCACGCCCAGGCGAATGCGCAGGGCATCCATGGTGAAGCCGGACTCCAGCCCCGCGCCGTACTCGTGCCAGGTGTAGCGGGTGGTCTGATCCCCCAGGGTGTCGTCGGCCTCGTTGTAGGTGTACTGACCCAGCAGGCTCAAGGACGCCGGACCCACTTCCACAAAGCGCCAGCGCGCCGAACTGCCCAGGTACCAGCCCCCCAGATCCATGCCCTGGGTCACCGGATTGCCGCTCTGGGTCAGTTCCAGGTACCCCCCGTGGATGCCGATCCACAGGTTATCTCCCACGCGATCACGCACGCGCAGTCCCAGCCGGTTCATCCGGCTCTCCACCTTGCTGTCCCCCTCCAGGCGCCAGTCACTCACCTCCCGGTTCAGGTAGACCTCCAGCTCCGGTCCCGTGACACGGGTCTGGGCGTGGACGGCCAGGGGCAGGATGAGCATGAGGGCCAAGGCGAGGGCGAGCGTGAGTAGGGACGTGCGCAGCGGCATGGGAATCCTTCGCAAGTGGTGTGTACCGAAACACTAGCAGGGCGACAAGCCGAGGTGTAGATGCTGCTGGACCAGTGCGTTTGCGGCCTTAGTGTGACTTGAGGCGGCGTCTTTGCAGCCAGAGGATGGTGCCCAGGATGAGCAAGGCCGGCAGATAAAACCACTCCGGCGCGGGGCGATCAGCGGGCACCAGCACCCCGGTGATGTGCCAGCCGCTTTCGATGCCCAGCCGGTCAGCGTCGCTGCCGAAACCCACAAAGCTCACGCTCACCTGGTCTCCCAGGGTCATGGTGCCCAGGCCTGCCCGGGTCAGGCGTTCGCTGCCCGCACCCGGCTCACCCAGGGGCAGCATCACAGCCTTGGACATTTCACGGCCTTCCAGGTCCATGCCCTCGATGGTGAAGCGCAGGTGGCCGCCGGGTGGTGTGGCTTGGGCTACCTGCTGCAGTTGGCTCGCCTCCTGGAGATCAAGGGGCGGATGGATTCGGTCCATCCAGAAGCCGGGCACGAACAGGGTGAATGCCACGCCGAGCAGCAGGGCCGATTCAAGGAGGCGGCTGCGGGTAAGCAGCCAGCCCTGGGTGGCCGCGGCGAACACCAGCATGCCGGTGAGGGCGCCAAAGAAGGTAAGCAGAAGTTGCCAGGTGCTGGTGATGCCGATGAGCAGCAGCTGGGTGTTGAAGACGAAGAAGAATGGGAGTGCCACGGTACGCAGGCTGTACCAGAAGGCCTCTATGCCGGTGCGAATGGGATCGGCTCGGGCCACGGCGGCGGCGGCAAAGGAGGCCAGGCCCACGGGGGGCGTCACGTCCGCCATGATGCCGAAATAGAACACGAACAGGTGGGCAGCGATGAGCGGGATGAGCAGGTCGTTCTGTGCCGCCAGGTCCACGATCACCGGCGCCATCAGGGTGGCGACGATGATGTAGTTGGCGGTGGTGGGCAGGCCCAGGCCCAGGATCAGGCAGATGATGGCCGTGAGCAGCAGCATGAGCAACAGGTTGCCGCCGGAGAGCAGTTCTACTAGGTCCATCATGGCCAGCCCGATGGTGGTCATGCCTACGGTTCCGACGATGATGCCGGCAGCGGCGGTGGCCACGGCAATGCCCACCATGTTGCGGGCGCCCTGTACCAGACCGTCACCCAATTCCCTAACCCCCTGGGCCAGGCCTTTGCCAAGGTCGGCCTGATGCCGGAACAGGCGCAGCAGGGGGCGCTGGGTGAGCAGGATGAAGATCATGAACATCACGGCCCAGAAGGCCGACAGCCCCGGCGAGAGTCGTTCCACCACCAGGCACCAGACCAGGACCACCACGGGCAGCAGATAGTGCAGGCCACTGCGCAGTGTCGGCCCCGGCTCCGGCAGCACCAGGTGTTCCTCGTCCACCATGTGGGATTCCTGCTCACGGCTGGCCAGCCACACCAGCAGCACATAGTTGAGCAGGACCAGTGCGCCGATGATCCAGATGGAATAGGCCCCACCGACGTCCTTGATCCAGCCCAACCCGAAGTAGACAAGGCCGGCGAGGATAAGCACGCCGGAAACGGTCAGGCCACCACCAATCAGGCGATGCCACAGGGGCATCTCCCTGGACCGGGGCAGGCCCTCGAGCCCCATCTTCAGTGACTCCAGGTGAACGATGTAGAGCAGGGCGATATAGGCAATCACCGCCGGCAGGAAGGCGTGCTTGATGACCTCTACGTAGGGGATGCCTACGTACTCCACCATGAGGAAGGCTGCCGCGCCCATCACCGGCGGCATGAGCTGGCCGTTTACGGAACTGGCCACCTCGATAGCCCCGGCCTTCTGGGCAGAGAAGCCCACCTTCTTCATCAGCGGCACGGTGAAGGTGCCGGTCGTGACCACGTTGGCGATGGATGAGCCGGACACCACGCCGGTCAGGCCCGAGGCCACCACCGCCGCCTTGGCGGGACCGCCCCGGAAATGACCTAGTAGGGAGAAGGCCACGCGGATGAAGTAATTGCCGGCACCGGCGCGCTCCAGGAGCGCACCGAACAGCACGAAGAGGAACACGAAGCCCGTGGAAACGCCTAAGGCGATGCCGAACACCCCTTCGTTGGACAGCCACTGCTGGGACATGGCCCTGCCGAAGGAGGCACCCCGGTGGGCTAGCAGGTCGGGCATCCAGGGGCCGGCGAAGACGTAGATCAGGAATGCCCCGGCGATGATCATCAACGCGGGCCCCAGCACTCGACGGGTCGCCTCCAGCAGCAAGGCCATGCCGCAACCGGCTACCACCAGGTCCATGGCCAGGGGGCGACCGGGGCGCTGGGCCAGTTCCTGGTGAAACAGGTAGAGATACACGGCACAGAAGGCCGCCAGGGTCGCCAGCAGCCAGTCCATGACAGGGACCCGGGTGACGGGGCAAGGGCGCAGGCTGGGCCAGGCCATGGCCAGGATCACCATGCCAATAATGGCAAACACGCCTGCCCGGGGCAGATCTGACAAGTGGTTGTAAGCGGCCAGGGCCAGCACGCCCAGGCCAAAGATGATGTAAAAAATACCCGCCAGGGGGCGGCGCCTGCGGGACATGGGCGAGAAGGCGGGAAAAGCCAGGAACGCCAGGAACACCCCGAAGGCCAGGTGAATGGCACGGGCCTGGGTCTCGGGGATGACGAAGGCGCCGATCCAGTAGCCGAAGGGGGAGGCGATCCAGATCTGAAACAGGGACCAGGCCAGGGCCGTGAGGGAGATGAGCCCGCGGGTCAGGAGGCCCGGGTTACGGGCCCCCATCTCCATGGCGGCCATTGAGGCCGCTGCCGGCGCGTGCGTCTCCCCGGTCCGTAGGGCCGGGGTGTCATGGGCTTGCGCCATGGCGTATAGGGCCCGCTGGGGCCGTTTAGTCGTTCAGCAGGCCCGCTTCACGGTAATACCGCCTGGCGCCCTCATGCAGGGGCGCGGAAAGGCCCTGGTTCGCCATGGAATCCTTTTCCAGTACGCCGAAGGCCGGGTGCATGCCCTTGAAGGTGTCGAAGTTCTCGAACACCGCCTTCACCAGGTGATAGACCGCCTCATCGGAGGTGTCCGTGGAGGAGACCAGGGTGGCGCCGACGCCGAAGGTGTGGATGGCTTTATCGTGTCCCGGGTACATGCCGGCGGGGATGGAGGCGCTGAAGTAATAGGGGGTCTCGGCCACCAGGCGATCGATCACCTCGCCCTCAACGGGAATGATGCGCGCATCGCAGGTGGCAATGGGCTCCTGGATGGCGGCGGAGGGGTGACCCACGGTGAACAGCACCACGTCGATGCGGTTGTCGCACAGGGCCTGGCCCTGTTCCCGGGAAGGCAGCTCCGAGGCCAGAGAGAAATCGGACATGGTCCAGCCGTATTCCTCCATGAGCCGCTCCACGGTACCCCGCTGACCGGAGCCCGGATTGCCCACGTTCACCCGCTTGCCCTTGATGTCCTCGAAGCGGGTGATGCCGCTATCGGCGCGCACCAGCACGGTGAAGGGTTCCGGATGCAGGGAGAACACGGCGCGCAGGGACTCATGGGCGCCGGCTTCAGCGAAACGATCGCTGCCGCGATAGGCGTGATACTGCCAATCGGACTGCACCACACCCAGGTTCATTTCTTTCTCGCGGATCGAATTGAGATTGAACACCGAGCCGCCAGTGGATTCGGCATTGCATCGCATGCCATGGCTGTCCTGGTCCCGGTTCATGAGCCGACAGATATTCTGCCCGGTGGGGTAGTACACACCGGTCACGCCACCGGTGCCGATGGTGACAAAACGTTCCTGGGCCAGCACCGGGGTGCACAGGGCCAAGGCCAGGCCGGCGGACAGGAGCCGGGTTAGGGTTCTTCGGAAATAGGGCTTGGTCATGGGATATTTCTCCTTGAGTGATGAGGTCAGGTCCAGGGCGTCCAGACAGGCCCTATCAACACAAAATACCGGGGCAAAACCTGAAAGAGACCTCAAAATACAGTATCATTGCCTGTTTTCCAGACCTCTTTTTCTGGCCACCTTACCAGACGTTTTTCCGGGAGTGTAAGCATGTTTTCCATACAGATGGGTATCGCAGGTTACGACGATGAACTTTGGCAGGCCATTGAATCCGAGGCCCGTCGTCAGGAAGAACACATTGAACTGATCGCCTCGGAAAACTATGCCAGCCCCCGGGTCCTGGAGGCCCAGGGATCGGTGCTGACCAACAAATACGCGGAAGGCTACCCCGGCAAACGCTACTACGGTGGCTGCGAATACGTGGATATCGCCGAACAGCTGGCCATCGACCGGGTGAAGGATCTGTTCGGTGCCAGTTATGCCAACGTCCAGCCCCATTCCGGCTCCCAGGCCAACGCAGCCGTGTTCATGGCCCTGTTGAACCCGGGCGACACGGTGCTGGGCATGAGCCTGGCTCACGGCGGTCATCTGACCCACGGCGCCAAGGTGAACTTCTCCGGCAAGATCTACAACGCCGTGCAGTACGGCATCGACGACCAGGGCTACATCGACTTCGACGAAGTGGAGCGCCTGGCCCTGGAGCACAAGCCGAAGATGATCGTGGGCGGCTTCTCAGCCTATTCCCGCGAGATCGACTGGCAGAAGTTCCGCGACATCGCCGACAAGGTGGGTGCCTGGTTGCTGGTGGACATGGCCCACGTGGCGGGCCTGGTGGCTGCTGGCGTGTACCCCAGCCCGGTGCAGATCGCGGATGTGACCACCTCTACCACCCACAAGACCCTGCGCGGTCCCCGGGGCGGCATCATTCTGGCCAAGAGCAATCCTGATATCGAGAAGAAGCTCAACTCCCTAGTGTTCCCCGGCACCCAGGGCGGCCCCCTGATGCACGTGATCGCCGCCAAGGCCGTGGCCTTCAAGGAGGCCCTGGAGCCCGGTTTCAAGGACTACCAGAAGCAGGTGGTGGTCAACTCCCGGGCCATGGCCGCTACCATGATGGAGCGCGGCTACAAGATCGTCTCCGGCGGTACCGACAACCACCTGTTTCTGGTGGACCTGATCGACAAGGGCCTGACCGGCAAGGCCGCCGACGCGGCTCTGGGTAACGCTAACATCACGGTGAACAAGAACGCGGTGCCCAACGACCCTCAGTCCCCCTTCGTCACCAGCGGCATCCGCATCGGCACCCCCGCCATCACCACCCGGGGTTTCGGCGAAAAGGAGAGCAAGGACCTGGCTGGCTGGATCTGCGATGTCCTCGATGACCACGAGAACACCGCGGTCATCGAGCAGGTCAAGACGAAGGTGCTGGACGTCTGCCACCGTTTCCCCGTCTACGGAGACTGACCCGTGACGGAGAAACAGTGGCTAGTCTCAAGTCGCAAGTGGCAAGGAAAGGACTTTACTTGCCACTTGCCACTCGCCACTTGAGACTGACCTCATGCGCTGCCCCTTTTGCGGAGCCTCCGATACCCGGGTGATCGATTCACGGCTTGCCGGTGAAAACGACCAGGTGCGCCGTCGCCGGGAGTGCCTCTCCTGTTCCGAGCGCTTTACCACCTACGAGAACGCGGAGCTGAACATGCCCCGGGTGGTCAAGCGGGATGGCTCCCGTGAGCCCTTTGCCGAAGACAAACTGAAATCCGGTATGACCCACGCCCTAGAAAAACGCGCCGTCTCTACGGACAAGGTGGAGGAGGCCGTGGCACGTATCAAGCGCAAGATGCTCGGTCAGGGGGAGCGGGAGGTGGACTCCCAGCGTATTGGCGAATGGGTCATGGAAGAACTGCGTAACCTGGACCAGGTGGCCTACATCCGCTTCGCCTCGGTGTACCTGAGTTTCGCCGACGTGCAGGCCTTCAGGGAGGTCATCGAACGCCTGGAGAAGGACCCGACCCCGGAGATGCGTAAACACCAGATCCCGCTCCTCGGCGACGAGGAGGGGGAGGGGAAAGCCTGAAGATGCTTTTGATAGGATTTACTTGTTTAACAATATGTTAAAGACATAATCTAATCTTGTTAATCATGTAAATGCTGTCAAATGTTAGACCTCAATGACCACTGAAGCCGACATTCGCCACATGGCCCGGGCGCTGCAACTAGCGCGCAGGGGTCTCTACACCACAGACCCCAATCCGCGGGTGGGCTGTGTCGTGGTTCAAGACGGACAGGTGGTGGGTGAGGGTTTCCATGTGCGTGCCGGTGAGCCCCATGCCGAGGTGTTGGCCCTGGACCAGGCTGGCGAGGCCGCCCGGGGCGCCACGGTGTACGTGACCCTGGAGCCCTGCGCCCACCACGGCCGTACGCCTCCCTGTGCCGACGCGCTGGTGGCCGCCGGCGTGGGCCGGGTGGTAGCAGCCATGGTGGACCCCAACCCTCGGGTGGCAGGCCAGGGGCTTGCCCGGCTCGATGAGGCGGGGATCGACACCGCTAGTGGCGTGCTGGAGGCCGAGGCCCGGGCGCTGAATCCGGGGTTCATCAGCCGCATGAAACTGGGCCGGCCATACGTGCGGGTCAAACTGGCCATGAGCCTTGACGGTCGCACCGCCATGGCATCTGGCGAGAGCCGCTGGATCACCGGGGAGGCCGCACGCCAGGACGTGCAGCGCCTGCGAGCCCGGGCCGGCGCCATTCTCACGGGTATGGGTACCGTGCGTGCCGACGACCCGGGTCTGGACCTGCGCCTGACGGCCGAAGACCTGGGCATCGAAGGCCCCGTGCGCCAGCCCCTGCGGGTGGTGCTCGATACACGGCTCGCCTGCACGTCCGGAGCGAGACTGTTCAGCGTCGGCGGCCCGGTACTGGTGCTGACGGCCGAGCAGGACAACACCCGCTACGAGTCGCTCATAGCGCGGGGTGCCGAGGTACAGGCCGTGGCCAGTGACTCGCGGGGACTGGATCTTCACGGGGTCATGGAGATGCTGGCCGGGCGCGAGATCAATGAACTGCACGTGGAGACCGGCCCGACCCTGTGCGGCGCCCTGATGCAGGCGGGCCTGGTGGACGAACTGGTGATCTACATGGCCCCACACCTGATGGGCAACAACGCCCGGGGGTTGTTGAACCTGGGCCTGGAACACATGGATGAGCGTGTCCAACTCAGAATCGAGGACATCCGCGCCGTGGGCGAGGACTGGCGCATCGTGGCACGACCCGGTCGTGGGGATTGAACAAGCCCAACCGCAAAGGACGCGAAGGTATGCGCGAAGGGAGCAAAGGACTTTAATCAGAAATTCTTCTCTGCGTCCTTTGTGCATACCTTCGCGCCCTTTGCGTTAAGGCTTTTGAGCTTCAATAAACAAAGCAGGCAAGCACATGTTCACAGGCATCATTCAGGCGGTTGGTGAGATCGCTGCCCTCGAACCCAGGGGCGGCGATACACGCCTGCGAGTGCGTACCGGCAAGCTGGATCTCTCCGATGTGCAGCTGGGCGATAGCATCGCCGTGAACGGCGTGTGCCTAACCGCCGTGGAGCTGCCCGGTGACGGCTTCGCGGCCGATGTCTCCGGCGAGACCCTGTCCCTGACCAGTCTCGGCGCCCTGGGCAAGGGCAGCCCGGTGAACCTGGAGAAGGCCTTGACCCCCACCACACGCCTGGGCGGACACCTGGTTAGTGGTCATGTGGACGGACTGGGTGAGGTGCTGTCCCTCAAGGACGACGGTCGTTCCGTGCGCTACGAGATCCGCGCACCCGATGCCCTGGCCCGCTACATCGCGCCCAAGGGCTCCATCTGCATAGACGGCGTGAGCCTCACCGTGAACAAGGTCGACGGTGCTGTATTCTCCGTGAATATCGTGCCCCACACCCAGGAGTGCACCACCATCCACTTCTACCGGGCCGGCACCTGGGTGAACCTGGAGGTGGACCTGATCGCACGCTACCTGGAGCGTCTGCTGCTGGGCGAAAAGGCCGCCCAGCCGGGCAGCGGACTCACCGAGGCATTCCTCGCGGAGCACGGATACCTGGGAAAGAAATGATCGGACAGGATTTATATGATTAACCTGGTTAAAATCCTTTATAATCATGTAAATCCCGTTAATTCTGCCCAATCGACTTTAACTTATTAACGCATCCGGATGACCATGGCATTCAACAGCACAGAAGAGATCCTCGAAGACCTGCGCCAGGGGCGCATGGTGATCATCCTGGACGACGAGGACCGGGAGAACGAGGGTGACCTGCTCATGGTGGCCTCCATGGTGCGTCCGGAGGACGTTAACTTCATGGCCCGCTATGGCCGGGGCCTGATCTGCCTGACCCTGACCCGGGAGCGCTGCCGCCAGCTGAATCTGCCCCTCATGGTCACCGAGACCAATGACCAGCACGGCACCAACTTCACCGTCTCCATCGAGGCGGCGGAAGGGGTGACCACGGGCATCTCCGCCTATGACCGGGCCCACACCATCCGCACGGCCGTGGCCCCCAATGCCCAGCCCACCGATGTGGTGCAGCCCGGTCACGTGTTCCCCCTGATGGCCCAGCCTGGCGGTGTGCTGGTGCGTGCCGGTCACACCGAGGCGGGCTGCGACTTTGCCCGCCTCGCCGGCTTCGAGCCGGCGGCAGCGATCGTGGAGATCCTCAACGAGGACGGCACCATGGCCCGCCGTCCTGACCTGGAGAAGTTCGCCGCCGGGCATGACCTGAAGATCGGCACCATCGAAAACCTCATCCGCTATCGCATCGAGAATGAAAAGAGCGTCGAGATCCTGGCCGAAAGTCCGTTTCCCACGGAGTTCGGGGATTTCCGCCTGGTGGCCTTCGAGGATGTGATCGGCAAGGAACTGCATTTCGCCCTGGTCATGGGCGAGATCCAGGGCGATGAGCCCACCCTGGTGCGCGTGCATGTGGAGAACACCCTGTGCGATTCCCTGGCCTACAATGGCCCCGGGCGCGGCTGGCCGCTGCGCGACGCCCTGTCGCGGATCGCCCAGGCGGGCAAGGGCGTGGCGGTGATCATCCGCAAGCCCGAGTCCCCTCGCGAACTGGTGCGTCGTATCCGGCAGATGTCGTTGCAGGAAGTCCCCCAGCCCCACGGCCAGGAGGAGGAGCCGGCAGAACTGCGCACCCACGGCATCGGCGCCCAGATCCTCGCTGAGCTGGGCGTTCAGAAGATGCGCCTCCTGTCCGCACCCAAACGCTTCCACGGCCTGGGCGGTTTCGGCCTGGAAGTGGTGGAGTACGTGAACGACTGATGGGTATGGATATTTGCGCAGAGGGCGCAGAGACGCAGAGGACGCGGAGATTTTTTTGTTTTTAATCAGGTATTCTCTGCGTTCTTCGCGCCATCGCGTTCTTTAGTGTTGAAACGCGGCAAACGAATTGAAACCCAAACCGGGAACGACCCAATGACTTCCATCAAGACCATCGAAGGCGATTTCACCCAGGCCGCCGGCGGCCGTTACGGCATCGTGCTGGCCCGCTTCAACAGCTTCATCGTGGAACGCCTGCTGGAAGGGGCGGTAGACACCCTGCGCCGTCACGGCGTGAAGGATAAGGATCTCACCATTGTGCGCGTTCCCGGTGCCTACGAACTGCCCCTGGCCGCCCAGGCCATGGCGAAGTCCGGCAAGCACGATGCCATCATCGCTCTGGGTTGCGTGATTCGCGGTGCCACGCCCCACTTCGACTACGTGGCGGGTGAGAGCGCCAAGGGTCTTGCCGGTGTGTCCAAGGACAGCGGCCTACCGGTGTCCTTTGGCGTGCTGACCACCGACACCATCGAACAGGCGGTGGAGCGTGCCGGCACCAAGGCAGGCAACAAGGGTGTGGACGCCGCCATGGGCGCCATGGAGATGGTCAGCCTGATGAAACAGCTGAAGGCCTGACCTTGACCAGCAACGACCTACGACGCCAGAGCCACGCACGCCGTCAGGCGCGCCGTGTAGCCATGCAGGCCCTCTACCAGTGGCAGCTCACCGGCTACC
>JBHEOJ010000049.1:0-13751 GCA_046260855.1 Thioalkalivibrio sp. | reverse complement strand
ACGGTGCTCCCTGCTTTACGGCTGGATGCAGTGGAACCACTTGGGGTCTCACCTATGACTACGTGATCGAGGGTGCCACTACGGCGACCGGTGTGCAGTTCGACTCCGGCTTCTTTGACGTGTTCTACGAGAATGGTACGGACCGCATCCAGGTGCTTCGTCTGAATGTCACCGGTTCCGATCTTGAGGCTGCAAATCTGGATATCTTCGGCAACATCACCTACGACTTCAACGGTGATGGCACGGATGATGCCGCAGGCAACCCCTTCGTCCAGAACTTCTTCGTCGACTTTGAATCCGGCATGACCTTCTACGAGTTGTGGGAAACCGGTTTCGCCGTGGGTGACCTGATGTCCGTGCGCTGGATTCTGGACACCAACATCAACCCCCCCCTGCCGACCGCTAATCAGCTGGTGGAATACGATTTTGACGGGGGCACTTCCCTGATCCGTCAGACCACTCTGGACGGCAGCGTGGCCTTCCAGGTGCCGGAGCCTTGGACCCTGGGTCTGTTCGGTGCCGGCCTGCTGGCCCTGGGCTTTGCCGCCCGCCGCCGTCGCGACCAGGCCTGATCTTAAAGGTCTAGAAGCACAAGCAGTCTGTAGTAAAAGCCGCGGCCCTCTGGGCCGCGGCTTTTTTGTGTGTTCGGGGTAGAGAAGATTGTTGTCAGCACAGACGTGGGCCCAGGCAGCCATAGGGCGGGCCGTGCCGACCGCCGATGGCCTGACCCGCTAACCGCTAACCGCTAACCGCTAACCGATGGCCTGCCCACTTCGCGGCGGGTATGGCCCGCCCTATGCTTCTCCTGGGCGCGACGGGCCGGGGGGCCACAATCATTCCCGATCCCTGCTGCAAACCCGGCTGGGACCGGGGTGTCAAATTCAAATGGCGCCCATGCGCCGCAGTTGCTGCCGGGCGATGGCCATGGCGATGCGCTGAATAGGGTTGCGGTGGCCGCCGGGGCGCCAGGTGTGGGCCAGACGGTTGCGGTAGGCGTCGAAGTGCAGCCCGCGGGGGGCGGCGAGTACACGCCCGCGTCCCAGCAGGATTTTGAGTACCTGGGTGGCAGCCACGCCGGCGCACAGTTCGCAGGCCATGGGGGTGGAGGGGCCTTTGTGGTTAACGAAATCCACGGCGCTGGGGTCCACGAGATAGGCCCGTTGCAGCATGGCCGGTGACAGGCCCACCAGGAAACGCACCAGTTGTTCGCCTTCGCTTTGCCCGTGCATGCCGAAATAGTCCTCGAAGCTCATGTGTCCCGGCAGGAAGCAGAGCAGGGCAACGCCCATGCCCAGGGGGGCGGCGGTGACGGCAGGTATGCGGCTTTGGTGGCAGGCGTCGAAAACGGTCATGCGGGCATGCAGGGCGAAGAAGTCCAGCCCGTCCACGTAGACATCCACATCTTGGAGAAAGCGCGAGAGGTTATCGTCCTGTACGCCGCTGGGGAATGTCCGGATGTCCAGCTCCGGATTGATGTCCAGGGCCATGTTCACCAGGGTGTCCAGTTTGGGCTGGCCCACCGATGACAGGGTGGCCCCGGCCTGGCGATTGAAGTTGGGTTGTTCAAAGCGGTCGTATTCGGCCAGGTTGAAGCCGCCGATGCCCAGCCGGGTCAGGGCCAGCAGGTGGCTGCCGCCCACACCGCCCAGTCCGGCAATGGAGATGCGCTTGCCCCTGAGTTCGGCTTGTTCCTCGCGGGTAACCCAGCCGATGTTCCTGGAGAACGCCTCGGTGTAGTCGAATGCCTGGGTCATCCCTGTGCCTGGCTGCTTTTCGGTCAGGATGCTGCGCTGCGGGCCTGGCGATTCACGCCGTCCAGGTCCTCGGTGATGGCATCCAGCAGGTCGCGGATTTCGGGCTTGAGGTATTCGAACAGGTCCTGGCGACTGATGTAGAAGGGGCCGCGCTGGCCGTGGTAGTCCACCACGTCGCCGGCTTCCCGAAAGATGATGCCGTAACGGCGCATGTGCCGCGCCAGGCGTGGTTCCATCATGACGAAGACACCCGACAGGCCATGCATCAGGCCCAGGGCGGCGCCAGCCAGGTAGAGGCCCAGGGCAATATGGGGAAATACCCGGCGCTGGGCGTTGATGTCGTCTTCGTCCTGGTCGTTGGGTACGCCATGGGGGCTGCCCTGTTCGCCGAGACGGCGACGGAACTGGCCGCGTACGGCGAGACGGGAGATTTCCCCGAAGGCATCCCGTGGAAGCCGGGATGGGTCGATGAGATTGCGCCGCAGGCTGTGGCCACAGTAGTGCTCGAAGGGAAATTCGGACTTTGGTTCTGCGGCGTCCTGTAGGATCAGGCGCACGCAACCAGCATATTCACCGGACGGACGGTGGCGCAGCAGGACATGCAGGGAACGGGAGTCGTAGTCGTCCTGTTCCAGGCCGTTCGGGAAGTTTGCCGGCGGCTCGTAAGCCAGTTCCTCGCAATAGACCTGGTAGCGGATCTGGAACACGATGCGCTTGAGTTCCGGGGTGTTGGCTGGAATCAGTTCAAAATAATGACGGAACTGGTCCGACAGCCCGTGCCGGGGCGTGCTCATGCTGGGTTGTGCCATCCTGAATTCCCCCGTCCGGTAGCGGACTTACCAATATACATATCATATAGGGGCAAGCAGGCGGCTGCACAAGTCCGTTGGTACTGCCCGGGGCACCCTTTTGTCGATCTGGCCGTTCTTTCTGGGGCTGAGTGCTATGGATTGGGCCTTGCGGGGGGCGTGGAGGGGCCAGCAGACGCCAGCAGGCTTAAGGGCACCTCTAATTATTCTGAGTGTTCAAGATGCGTGCTCACGAATAGTTAGAGGTGCCCTTAAGTCTTCCTTGATTACGGCCAAAAGCTCATGCATCTGTGGTCCTAAGTGATCGAGCAGGTCCTCCCGGCGAATACGAAACGGGCCGCGTTGCCCGTGATATTCCACTATGTCGCCCACCTGGTGAAACAGGATGCCATAGCGTCGTAGGTGGCGCGCCAGCCGGGGTTCCATCATGACGAATGCCAAGGACAGGCCCTCGCTCAACGCCATGGCGGCGCCGGCGAAATAAAGGATCGGGGCGATGTGGGGGAAGATGCGACGCTGTGACTCTGGGGTCCATCCTGTGTTCGGTAGCGCACTGATTGCGTGCGCAGTGTCAGTAACCATGGCCCCACGCAAGCTTGCCTTACTCTGTGTGGGGGTATCCATGCCATTGGGGGATTCCAGTTCGCCACTGCGACGCCGGTATTTCGCCTGGACCGCCAGACGTGATATCTCACCCACCTCGCTGCGTCTCAAGGGGCCGGCACCACTCAGTGTGCGGCGTAGGCCAGGCCGGCAGAATTTTTCGAAGGGAAAGGGCGCGTCGGGATTTTGGTTATCGGCCAGAATCAGTCGTACACAGCCTACATGTTCGCCACTCGGGCGATGCAGAAGCAAGGCATGACGTGCATGTTCGTCACAGGCATCGTGTTCCAAACCATCGGGGAAGTCGGTCGGATTCTCCAGGCCCAGTTCCTCGCAGTAGACCCGGTAGCGTATGGCGTACACACAACGACGCAGCGCGGCCGTGTCGGCCGACACCACTTGGAAATATTGACGAAAATGTTTCGCCAGGCTGTCAGTTCCCTTGAGCACGTTAATATGTCCTGCGAGTGCGAGTCCGCACGTTGCCAACCTGTGGCAGATATACGGCAGCCGGTCGGCATAAACAAGCGTCAGTGTCATCACACAGCCAGTATCCTGCGGATTTTCCGGTTTTATGGACATGTTAGGGCGGTTTATGTGATCGGCTGCCCGGCCGGCACGTCATTGGGCTGGTTTAATCCGTGTGTGGGTTTGAACACACAACTCGGGGAGAGAGCCGCCAATGTTTGACGAACGCTTTGAAGTGGTGTTCGCCGACACGGAGTCAGCACGCCGCATCCATTATCAGATGCGCTATCACGTCTACTGTCTGGAACGTGGCTACGAAGATCCAGATGCCTATCCCGAGGGTGAGGAACAGGATGAATGGGATGCCTCTGCCGCCCATTTCATGGTGCGCCACCGGGAAACCGGCGAATGGCTGGCCACCTTGCGGCTGGTTCTGCCCGATGCGGGCAGCCTGCCCGTCAACCATGTGTGCGAGTTGCCGGAGCAGGTGCGTTGCGTCGCGCCTATTGAGCAGGCGGCTGAAATCTCCAGGTTGTGCATCTGGCCTGCGGGCCGTCGTCTGGCAGCCTCCCTGCAGACCGGGGGCGGCGAATTGCTGGTGGGGTTGCTGCGTGCGGCCCTGGCCTACAGCCGGGAGCAGGAACTGCGCTACTGGTATTTCCTTATTTCCCCGGGGCTTGCGCGCATGGTGCGCAAGCTGTGTATCACCCTTGAACCGGCTGGCGAGGCCTGCCAGATGCGCGGGCTGCGCATTCCCTATGTGGCCGATCTAGATGAAACACTGCGCATCGCCCCCGATCTCTTCAGGCGAAAGCTCAGCCGTCGGCCTGCCTATCGGCGTCACTCGGACCTGGTGGCTGAGACCTTCGGCACTTCGCGTCAGGCCCGTGGAGATGGGGCAGTGGAGGAAGCGCGCCCGCGGCCCGTGTTTGTCTGATCTCTAATTCGGCGTTAGCGTCGTTCACATCGATCCTTTCCCGCGGTGGCCTTCAGGGGCCTGAAGGCCGTGAACTGAGTGCTTGTTCTGGCTGGACGTGGGTCCAAATGCCGTCCACAATCATATGGGTTGCCGCACATTGTTCACCGGTTTTGTTACCGTGTGGATTCCTGTGGCCATGGGTCCGTGTCCTGTCTGCTAAGGAGTGAGCCGCTGATGTGCAAGGTTTCCACCCGCTCGCTGTTGCTGGGCTTTCTGCTGTGCGGCCTATCTATGCTGGCGGTTTCGCCTGTGATCGCAGACGAGGTTGCCGGCAAACGCCTGGCCCAGCAGGTCTATGATCGTCCCGACGGCAACGACATGAGCACACGCGGCGCCATGGTGCTGGAAGAGCAGGGCCATGCCCCCCGCACGCGCCAGATGTTCACCTACCGCCTGGACAACGGCTACGGCGAGGTCTGGTCCCTAATCCGCTTTACCGCCCCTTCCGATATTGCCGGGACGGGCTTGCTGACCCTGGATCATGCGGACGGCACCTCGGATCAGTGGGTGTATCTCCCTGCCCTGGATCGTTCCCGGCGCATCCCCGCCGCCCGCAAGGGCGGGCGTTTCGTAGGCTCCGACCTGGTGTTCGAGGACCTTCAGGACCGCAAGGTGGAGATGGATCGTCACCGGCTACTGGGCCAGGAGACGGTCTCGGGTGTGCCGACCCTGATGCTTGAAAGCATCCCGGTGGATGCCTCCAACTCCACCTATGGACGGCGTGTGAGCTGGGTTCACCAGGAAAGCCTCCTGCCCCTGCGTATCGATTTCTATGCCCCGGGTCGCGATAACAGCCCTGCCAAGCGCATGGAGGTCCATCGACTTGAACAGGTGCAGGGTATCTGGACCGTGATGGACAGTTCCGTTACGGACCTGGACACCGGCCACCGCACTCGCATCGTGATGGAGGCCGTGGTCTACGATCAGCGCCTGCCGGAATCCCTGTTCAGCAGCCAGGCCCTGGAAGATCCCGCCCGCGAGAGCGCCCATCGGCCGTGATGCATACAAACATTCATTTTCGCAAAGCACTGGGCATCCGCCGCGCCTCCCGTGGTCTACGCGCCGGGCTTGCACTCCTGCTGCTCTGCTGTCTGTTGATTCCCGGCCTTGCCCTGGCCGATCCCCCGTCGAGACTGCTTTCCGGTCTGTATCCCGGTTTGTCGGAGGCCTTGGCTGCGGCGCAGGGGGTTCAGGGTCGTATCGATGGTGTGGGTATCGTGCGCGACCGGGAGGCGGAGGGTTATCGCCTGCTGCTGGCCGAGTCCGCAGACCCCACGGAGATCCTCGCTGCCCAGCGCACAGCCCAGCAGGCGGGCCTGCGTGGCCTGCAGGTGGTGCTGGTGGATGGCCCCCTGGTGACCTTGCCGGCGGGCCATGGTCGTACCCGGGATTTCAATGACCTGGAAGCGGCCCGACAGGAGGCCATGGCGGTACGGGGGCGGGGTGAACTGGCGGATGTGGAGCCGGTGCATCGGGACGTGGGCCTGACCAGCGTCCAGCTCATCGGTTACACCCGGCGTGCCGATGCCCAGCGGGATGCCCGTGCCCTTAGCCAGGCGGGTATCGAAAGCCAGATCCTGACCTCGACCTACGAACGGGGTTTCAGCATCAGTGCCGGGGTGTATCACGGTGAGGACAATGCCCGGGATCTGGCGCGTCAATTACTGGCGCGCGGCTTCACCAACACCCGTCTCGTCACTCTGCGCGGCAGCGTCGAGCATTACCGACTGGTCACCGTGACCCGTGACGCCCCGCCCCGTCCTGCCCCGACGTCGATCAGCCTGACCCCTACGGCCCCTTCTGCCGAGGGGGGCGTACTGGTATTGGGTTCCGCGCAACCGGCGCCCACGTTTGCCATGCCGGCAATGGATGCCGATACGGGGGGCATGCGGATCGGCCTGGATCAGCTGCGGGCGGAGACGGGTTGGCTGCCCGATGATGGGGCCCGGGCGGACGGCAGTCATTATCTTCACGCCAGCGTGCTGGCTGAGTGGCCGCTCAGTGATCGCTGGAGTGCTCGACTGGCGGCCCGGGTGGACAGCTATCTGCAGACCGGTGACAGTGACTTTGATCGCACGGAACTGGACTACGGCGAAAGTTACCTGCGTTACAGGGAGCCCGACCGGCGCGTGACCCTGGGCGCCCAGACCGTGCTCTGGGGCAAGGTGGACGAGCTGCCGCCTACGGATCGTCTGAGTGTGCAGGACGCCAGTCGTTTCATGCTCGATGATCTCCAGGATCGGCGCCGTGCGGTGCTGGCGGCACGCTGGGAGGAGTTTGTCGGCGACTACAAGGTGGATCTCCTGTATGTGCCGCTGTTCCGGGCAGCGGAGCTGCCCCACGAGGACAGCATCTGGTCACCGGTGGACCGTTCCCGTGGGCGCATCATCGGCATGCCCGCCAATCCGCTGATGGCACCGCTGGTGAGTCACGGGCGTTTCACCGAAGACGATGGTGGCTCGGGGGGCTGGGGTGTCCGACTGAGCCATGCCGGACGCGGCATGGACTATGCCTTCACCGTTCAGGATGCGCGCCATTCCCTGCCCTACTACGAACTTAACCCCCAGGTGCGCGCCGCCTTTCTCGCGAATCCTACGGACATACCGGGCGCCCTGGCAGCCGCCCCGGACACCTTTACCGCACGGCATCCGCGTACCTGGGTGGTGGGTGGTGACCTGGGCTTCAGCCTGGGCCGTTCCACCTGGCGTTTCGAGGGGGCCTGGCTCAGCGATCAGCCTGCCACTACCGAGGACCTGCGCTTTACCACCGTGGAGGCCTTCGACTGGGTAGCCGGCGTGGAATTCTTCCCCGGTGATACGGATTTTCGCGTCAACCTGCAACTGCGCGGCCTGCACCTCTTGGATACAAACGAGCCGCTGCTGGACCGGGAGGAGATCTACACCCTGTTCGGCGATGCGGAAAACACCTTCGTCCAGAATCGCTGGCGCGCACGCCTGCGCTTTTCCCTGGGCCTGGACAAGCGCGATACCTACATCAATCCCGAAGTGGCCTTCATCTCCTGGGAGCCCCACGAGATCTATCTGGGCTACCACCACTTCGATGGCGCCGAGAACACCCTGGGCGGTTTCCACCGCAACCATGACCTGCTCACCCTGGGCTGGAGGGCGCGCTACTGATGCGCTTTTCGTTGCCGGCGCCACTGGCCCTGATCTTGTTGCTGGCGCTGGCCACTCTGCCGGGTGGACTGTTGCTCAAGATCGAGCTCAATAACGCCCCCGAGATCTATTTCCCCGCAGCCTCGCCATCGGTTCAGTTCGAAAACGAACTGCGCGAGGACTTTCCCCTGGATCAGGTACTGGTGATCCTGATGGAAGGAGAGGGCCTGTTCAGTGATGAGGCCCTTGCTGCTATGGAGCAGGTTGTGGGTGAGCTTCAGTCCCATCCCAGGGTGGACCGGGTGCTGGCCCTGTCCACCCTGGATCATATTCGTGGCACGGCCGATGGTTTTGCCGTGCAGCCCCTGCTGGATCGGACCGTGGCGGCGGAGCTGAATGAACAGGCCCGCCGGGCGCGGGTTCTGGGGGATCGTTTCGCGCCCGGGCTGCTGGTGTCCCGGGATGGCGGGGCCGTGGCCCTGGTGGTGCGTCCGGTGCGCCTTGAGGACAGTCTGCAGCGACTGGAGCTTGAGCAGGCCACCCTGGGCGCGATCGCCGGGACGGTGCTCGATGACTATGTGGTGGGCGTCGGCGGGCAGGTGGCCCTGGACGTGGCGCAGCTGCGGGCCATGATCCGTGACAGCGCCATGTTCATTCCCATGACCACGGGCCTTGGCCTGGCGATCATCGGCTGGATGTTTCGTCGCTGGATGGCGGTACTGGCGGCGGGACTGGTGATCGGCGCCGTGGTCAGCAGTACGGTGGGCCTGCTGATCCTGGCGGGCCGTCCCTTCACCCTGATCTCGGCACTGCTGCCGCCCCTCATGGCAGCCCTGTCAGTGGCATTGTTGATCCACTGGTTCAATGCCCTGACCCTGGCGGCCCATCGTGGCCTCAAGGGGGCGCAGCGAGTCGCCTGGGCCCTGGCCGAGGTGCGCCGTCCCGCCCTGTTCACCGCGCTGACAACCAGCGCCGGTCTGGCATCCCTGAGTCTGAGCCCCATCCGGCCCATCGAGGCCTTTGGTCTGACCGCTGCCGCGGGTGCCCTGTTGCTGGCCTTCGTGGTGCTGGTGTTGCTGCCGCCGGTGTTCGCCCGCTGGGATAAGGGCGACTGGGCGGTGCGTGACGGTGGCATCCGCCGACTGGACGGGGTTGTGCGTGTGCTGCGCAACCTGGGCATTCGCAGACCCGTTTGGGTACTGGTGGTGACCGGCGTCCTCATGGCCCTGGCCGTGCCGCAGATTGCGCGGGTGCAGACAGAGACCGACCTGTTTCGCTTCTTCAAGGCCGATCATCCCATCACCCTGTCCAACGGGCTGATCCGCGATCGACTCAGTGGCGTGACGGCCCTGGAAGTGGTGTTCGATGGCCCTGGCCGCGACAGTCTCCAGTCGCCGGAGCGTTTGCGGGTCATCCGGGATTACCAACAGTGGGCGGATGGGCTGCCTGAAGTGGACCGCAGCACCTCCATGGTGGAATTGCTGGAAGAGATGCACTGGGGTTTCCATGAAGAGGACCCTGCCTATCGCACCCTGCCCGAGGATGCGGCACTCATCGCCCAGTACCTGTTTATCTACGACGGTGTGGATCTCTACGAGGTGGTCAATCGAGAGTTCGACCGCACCCGCATGATGCTCAATCTCAATATCAACGGTGCCCGGGAGATCAACCGGGTGATCGCCTTGCTGGAGGATGAGGCGGCCAGCCGCGACCTGCAGGGCATGTCCGTGACCGTGGGTGGTTTCGGCCGGCTGTTCGGCGATCAGGAATCCCTGCTCATCCAGGGGCAGGTGCGGGGCCTGGCCGGCGCGGTGCTGTTGATCTTCCTGCTCATGGCCTTCCTGTGGCGCTCCGTGTCCGCATCCCTGGTATGCATGATCCCCAACCTGGCCCCGATTGCCGTGATCTTCAGCCTCATGGGCATCTTCGGCATCTGGCTGGACATGGCCACGGCCATGATCGCCAGTGTGGCGGTGGGCATTGCCGTGGATGACACCATTCATGTCTACGATGGTTACCGGCGCCGCAGGCAGGCGGGTCTGCCCCCCGTCTGGGCACTGGCACGCACCTATCACCAGGCGGGCAGGGCGGTGACGGCAACGACACTGGTCCTGTGTGGCCAGTTCCTGCTACTGTCCACGTCGCAATTCGTACCCACAGTGGAATTCGGGATATTGACTGCCGTGGCCCTGTTCGCCGCCCTGTTGTTCGATCTGCTGTTCCTGCCCGCTCTATTGATGGTATTGGCTGGGAGGCAGCGTCAAACAACTGGCGCGGCGGGCGTCTCTTGACGCATTATGTGCGCCCGCAATGGCGCCCACAGCGGTGTCATGAGTTTGTGACACCCGAACGCCATGCTTGACGTGGGCTGGGGTAGGTCTAAAATGTGAACTGTGTCACCTTATTTGGGGTGGACGTGCAAACGGGTGAGTGGCCATGGCCGCCGCCCAAACCAGATTTGATGAATCCGGCGGGCCTGCCCCAGCGGATTAATGTCGACGTGATCTGTGATCATGATCGGTCGGATCGATAGCTTGTGACATGGAGGAACGGCTGTGAAAGCGATCTCTGCTCTGCGTGGACATGTGTCTGCGATCGGCGTGCTACTACTGGCGCTTATACTGCTGGCTGGTTGTGGTGGCGGCCCCATTCAACACCCCCCCTTGCCATCCATGGCAATTGACCAGGGTCCCGACTACCTGATCGGTCCAGGGGACAACGTCAATATCTTCGTCTGGCGCCAGCCGGAACTCTCATCCACCGTCCCGGTACGGCCCGACGGCAAGATCACCACGCCGCTGGTGGAAGACCTGCCTGCCAGTGGCATCACGCCCACCCAGCTGGCCCGGGATATGGAGAAGGTGCTTTCTACCTACATCCGTGACCCGGTCGTCACCGTGATCGTCACCGGCTTTACCGGCCCCTACAGCCAGCAGGTGCGCGTGGTGGGTCAGGCAGTCAACCCCCAGGCCATTCCCTATCGCGAACACATGACTGCGCTGGACGTGATGGTCGCCGTGGGTGGGCTCACCGACTTTGCCGCAGGCAATCGTGCCAGCATCGTGCGGGTGATTGACGGACAGCCCCGCCAGTACGGTGTACGCCTCAATGACCTGGTCAAGCGGGGCGATATCAAGGCCAACGTGAGCATGCTGCCTGGTGACACGCTGATTATTCCCGAGACCTGGTTCTGAACCGGGTTATTACAGGGACGAAACGGGCCGTGGACGGATTGGGCGTGAAGCAAGAGGCAACGTTGTATGCATGAGATCTTTGGCCTGATCCTCGCTTATGTGCGCGGGATGTGGCGTTACCGCTGGCTGGCCCTGGGCCTGGCCTGGGCGATCTGCATCGCAGGCTGGCTGCATGTCTCCCAGATGCCGGACCAGTATCAAGCCTCGGCGCGGGTGCATGTGGACACTGATTCCATGCTGCGACCCCTGTTGCGCGGCCTCGCGGTGGACACCAATATCCGAGAGCGGGTCAATTTCATGACCCGTACACTGCTCACGCGTCCCAACCTGGAAAAGGTGGCGCGCATTACCGACATGCATCTGGATGCCCGTACCGACGCCCAGATGGATGGCGTGATCGCACGGCTGCGCAGCGGTATCAGCATCCTGGGTTCCGACGAGCATAATCTCTACACGCTCTCCTACAGCGACGCCAACCCCGAGCGTGCCCACGCCGTGGTCCAGGCCCTGCTGACCATATTCGTGGAGAGCGCCCTGGGTGATACCCGGGTGGACAGCGACATGGCCCAGCGCTTCATCGACCAGCAGATCGCCGAATACGAGCAGCGCCTGGGGGCGGCCGAACAGCGCCTGGCGAATTTCCGTCGGGACAATGTGGGCATGCTCCCGGGCGAACGCGGTGATTATTACCAGCGCATGCAGCAGGCCCAGAGTCAGTTGGAAGATGCCCGGCTGCGCCTGCGCGAGGCCGAGAACCGGCGCGACGAAGTACAACGCCAACTGGCAGGCGAGGAGCCCACCTTCGGTATCGTTGGCGGTGGTCTGCCCCAGGCCGCAACCTCGGCCCTTGATGGACGTATCCAGAACATGGAGCAACGCCTGGATGAGATGCTGCTCAGTTATACCGAACAGCATCCGGATGTCATCTCCCTGCGGCGCACCCTGCGCAATCTCGAGCGCCAGAAACAGCAAGAGCTGGCCCTGCTTGCCGAAAGCCGTTCGGGCATGGCGGATCCGCAGCTCGACAGCAACCCCGTCTATCAGCAGATGCGCATGACCCTGTCCAACGCCGAGGTCGAAGTCTCCTCCCTGCGCGTGCGGGTGCAGGAGTACCAGGCACAGGTCGATGAATTGCAGCGCATGGTGGACACGATCCCCAACATCGAGGCCGAACTCAAGCGCCTGGATCGGGACTACTCCGTCAACCGCGAGAACTATGAACAGCTGCTGCGCCGGCGCGAGTCCGCGAGCATGTCCCAGAGCGTGGAAGACCGGGGCGAACAGGTGCAGTTCCGGGTGGTGGATCCGGCCCGTGTGCCGCTTTCCCCTTCCGGGCCCAACCGACCCATGCTGTTCGCAGCCGTGTTATTCCTGGGTCTGGTCGCCGGTGCGGGCCTGGCCTTCGTGGTCGCCCAGTTGCGGCCGGTCTTCGACGATCGCCGCCTGCTCAATGCCCTGACCGGTTTCCCGGTGCTGGGTACGGTGACCCAGGTAATGGATCGACGTACCCGTATACGTGAGCGGGTGGAACTAATGTCCTTCGCCTCGGTGACGGGTGCGCTGCTGGTGGCCTTTGGTCTGATGGTGATGCTGGGCGGTTTGCAGATGCATCTGGTTGAGCGACTGTTGGGATGACTATGGACACAGGCAAACAGGGTATGGGTCTCATCGAAAAGGCGGCCGCACGACTGGGCCAGACGCCTGCCCGCTCAGCCGAGCCGATGTCCGCTGCTCCAGCGGGGCAGGTCTTCCCCGATGAATCTCCGCTCCGACTGGAGCCGATGGCCCCCGCGCCGGAGCCTCACCAGGATGATGCCGCCGCCCACGCCAGGCATCCGCTGCGCAAGCCCGACAGCAGCACCCGGGTGGAAATCAACCTTTCGGCCCTCAAGGCCCGCGGTTTTATCACGCCCGATGGCGAACGCAGTCGCCTGGCGGAGGAGTTCCGCATCATCAAGCGGCCCCTGCTGGAAAACGCCTTCGGGCGCGGTGCGCCACTGGTCGACCATGGCAACATGATCATGGTCACCAGCGCCCATGCGGGTGAGGGCAAGACCTGGACTGCCATCAACCTGGCCATCAGTATCGCCATGGAGATGGACAAGACCGTACTGCTTGTGGATGCTGACGTGGGTCGTGCCCGGGTCCATGAAGTGCTTGGCACCCCCATGGGGCCGGGCCTGATCGATCTGCTCACCGACGACAACCTTGACGTGAGTGACGTGATCCTGCGCACCAGTCTGCCCAAGCTGCGGGTCATCCCCATGGGCCGATATCACGCCCATTCCAACGAATTGCTGGCCAGTGAGGACATGCAGCGCCTGACCCAGGATCTGGCCACCCGCTACAACGACCGGGTGGTGATCTTCGATACCCCGCCATTGCTCATGACCAGTGAATCCGTGGTGCTGGCCGGACTCATGGGGCAGATTGTGTTCGTGGTTGAATCAGAGCGAACCTCCCAGAATCGGGTCAAGGATGCCCTGGGCCTGCTGGACAGTTCCAAACCCATCGGCCTGGTGCTCAACAAGACCCGCCGCCTTCTGGGCTCGGACTACTACGGTTATGGCGCCTATGGCTATCACGGGACAGCCAGCACATGAAGCGGCCTGGCGTGGCGCTGGGCACAGCCCTGGGCTTGATGTTCACGACGCCGGTGGTCCTGGGCGAAGAGGACAGTCGCTGGAATTTCACGCCCCACGTTGGCATCAGCCAGGTATACACCGACAATGTTCGCCGTGCGCCCAATGATCGAAAGGAATACGACCTCATCACGCAGGCGGACACCGGGTTCTCCATGGAGCGTGAAGGTGCGCGGGCCCGCGCAC
>JBHEOJ010000048.1:0-13805 GCA_046260855.1 Thioalkalivibrio sp. | reverse complement strand
GGCGGGGCGCCGTGGCCTCAGCCTGGCTGGAGTCCCTGCCGTCCCAGTTCTGGTTCTATCTGAGGGTGGAGACCGTGCCGGATGCGGCAACCCTGGCGCAGTTGCTGGATCTGGGTGCGAAGCTCGGTGAACGGCTGGGCGGCTTCGTGATCGAACCGACGGCGGCGGGCAGCGAGGCGGCGCTGGCCGACGGCCTGCCGGGCGCGCCGGTATTTTCGGCCACGGCCGGGTCCGGTGCGCAGCGGCTCTGGACCGGCGAGGACTGTCCCTGCCCCTGCGGTGCAGTGGGCAGGGTGCACTTCGAGGGCAGGCCCTCGCCCAGGCAGCTGAGGGCGGTAATACAGGGCTTTCTCGCCTGCCAGGACGAAGCGTGGGGCGTGCTGTTCCTGGACGCCCCGGCACAGAGTTTCGAGGAGGCCCGAGTCGTCGGTCAGCTGCTGGGCGTGAGCTAGCAGGTTGGCCGTTGCCCGATTTTTCGACCCGTCCGTGTGGGCGCGACGTCACAATGGACTCCTGGCCCTGGAGACTGGCTGACTTGACTCCCCTGCTGGGGGGCCGGAGACTTGCAGGCTTTGCCTGGCTGGGTTCCCCGCCAGCGCCACACCATACAAGCATGGTCCGACGCGAAGGTTCTCCCCATCAACGCCCAGCCCCTCAACGATAACGTGTTGGAAATCCGGGATCTGCATTTCTCCCGGGGTGGCCGTCCCGTGTTTCGCGGTTTAAATGTGAGCATTCCACGGGGCAGCATCACCGCCATCATGGGCCCCAGCGGTACGGGCAAGACCACTCTGCTTAAACTGATTGGTGGCCAGTTGCGCCCGGAGCGGGGCCAGATCCTGGTGGACGGCATCGATGTGCATCGCCAGGGGCTCTCGGATCTGTACCAGTTGCGCCGACGCATGGGCATGCTGTTTCAGAGCGGCGCGCTGCTGACAGACCTGAGCGTGTTCGAGAACGTGGCTTTCCCGCTGCGGGAGCACTACGCCTTGCCGGAGCCCTTGTTGCGCACCCTGGTGCTGATGAAGCTGGAGTCCGTGGGTCTGCGTGGTGCCCGGGACCTGATGCCCAGCGAGCTCTCCGGGGGCATGGCACGCCGCGTGGCCCTGGCCCGGGCCATCGCCCTGGATCCCATGATGATCATGTATGACGAACCCTTTACGGGGCTCGATCCCATCACCATGGGCGTGATCGTCTCCCTGATCAAACGCCTCAACGACGCCCTGGGCCTGACCAGCATTCTGGTCTCCCACGACGTGCAGGAGGCCATCTCCATTGCCGATCAGCTGTTCTTGATCTCCGACGGGGTGGTGGTGGATTCCGGCACCCCCGAGGAATTGAGACGTACCACCTCGGAATGGTCCCGCCAGTTCCTTGAGGGGCTGCCGGACGGTCCGGTGCCGTTCCACTACCCGGCGCCGGATTATCTGGCCGACCTGACGGAGGCGCGCTGAGATGCTGGGCGGCCTGCAGAAGCTGGGGCATTGGGGTCTGGGTGTGCTGGAACGTCTGGGACGGGGGCACCTGTTCCTGTTTCGCGTGCTCATGTCACTGGGGACGGCGTTCACCCGTCCGCGCCTGGTCATCAAGGAACTCTACTCGGTGGGTGTCCTGTCCCTGCTTATCATTGCCGTCTCCGGTCTGTTCGTGGGCATGGTGCTGGGCTACCAGGGTTACATCACCTTGGTGAACTTCGGCGCCGAGGAGGCCCTGGGTTCCGTGGTGGCCCTGTCCCTGGTGCGCGAACTGGGGCCGGTGATCACGGCCCTATTGTTCGCCGGGCGGGCCGGTTCCGCGCTCAGCGCCGAGATCGGCCTGATGAAGACCACGGAACAGCTCTCCGGCATGGAAATGATGGCGGTGGATCCGGTCAAGCGGGTGATCCTGCCTCGCTTTGTGGCGGCCTTTATCTCCCTGCCGCTGCTGGCGGCCATATTCAGCGCCGTGGCGGTGATGGGCGGCTATTTCATCGGCGTGGGGCTGCTGGGCGTGGACGGGGGTTCATACTGGTCCCAGATGCAGGCCAACGTGGATTTCTACGATGACGTGATGAACGGCATCATCAAGAGCCTGGTGTTCGGTTTCGTGGTGGCCTGGATCGCCGTGTTCGAGGGCTATGACACCGTGCCTACCTCGGAAGGCATCAGTCGTTCCACCACCCGTACCGTGGTGCATTCCGCGCTAGCGGTACTGGCACTGGATTTCATTCTCACCGGCCTGATGTTCGGTGATATCTGATATGCGAGAGGCGTACACAGCATGACGACCCGTACCATCGAGATCACCGTGGGCATTTTCGTGGCCCTGGGCGTGGCGGCCCTGTTCATGCTGGCCATGCAGGTGAGCAACATCTCCGAGTACCGCAACAGCGACGGCTACACCGTCAGCGCGTACTTCACGAATATCGGCGGACTCAAGGTGCGTGCCCCGGTGACCGTCTCCGGCGTGCGCGTGGGCCGAGTCACGGCCATCCGCTACGATCCCGAGCGCTATCAGGCACGGGTGGAGATCACCATCGGCGCCGATCATGACTACCTGCCCACCGATACCCAGGCCAGCATCTTCACCGCGGGTCTGCTGGGCGAGCAGTACATCGCCCTGGAACCCGGCGGCGAGGATGAGGTCCTTGCCCAGGGGGGAGAGATCCATTACACCCAGTCCGCCTTCGTGCTGGAACAGATCATCGGCCGTATCATGGTCAACATGACCACCAACTGATGGTCTTAACAGCCTGTTAAGTCTGAGAGATGTCCCATGTATATGTTGAAATCCGCGTTCAAGATCCCCGTCGCCCTGCTGTTGACCCTGGCCCTTGGTTGGGCATCCAGTCTTTCGGCGTCCCCCGGCGATCCGGCCAAGGAGGTGGGCGAGTCCGCCAACCGCGTGCTGGAGATGTTGCGCGAGAACAGCGAGCGCCTGAAGACTGACGAGACCTTCGTCTACAGCCTGGTGGAACAGGAGATCCTGCCGGCAGTGGATTTTCAGGGCATGTCACGCCTGATCCTGGCGCGCCACTGGCGCACCGCTAGCCCGGAGCAGCGGGAGCGTTTCGTGCAGGCCTTCACCAACACCATGGTGCGGGCCTATGCCGGCCAGCTGGCCGAGCATGCCGACAAGCGCATCATCGTCAACGAGCGCCGCAGCCGGGTGGATGGCGAGCGGGCCACCGTGGCCACCGAGATTGTGGTGGGCCAGGGGCGTCCCAACGTGCCGGTGACCTACAGTTTGCGCATCGTGGATGATCGCTGGAAGGCCTATGACCTGACCGTGGAAGGCCTGAGCCTGGTGACCAATTTTCGCACCAACTTCAACAACGAGATCGAGCGCGGTGGACTGGAGGACCTGATCCAGCGGCTCGAGAAAGGTGATCGGGAGCTGGTCAGGCAGGCGGTGGAGCAGTGAGTCAGGACGCCCTGCTCGAACCCGAGGGCGATACGCTGCGGCTGCGCGGAGGACTGGATCTCAGCACCGTGGCGGGGCTCTGGTCAGACAGCCGGGCCTTGTTTGAGTCCCCCCGGCCACCGGCCCGGGTGGACGTGTCGGCGGTGGAGCGGGTGGACAGCGCCGGGGTGGCCCTGCTGGTTCAGTGGGTGGCTATGGCCAGGGCCCGTGGCGTGACGCTGCGGGTGGAGGGCATGAACCCCGCCATGGGGGATCTGATCGCCATGGCGGACCTCGAGCCCCTGCTGCCCGTGCCGGGCGACGGGGCGGGCAGTCACCCACAGAATCCGTGATCCACGCCCCGTTGCGGGCTTAGCCCGGATATTTCACCGGTCGGACACCGGCTAGCGTGTAATAGACTGATACATATGAAAAATACCTTGAAATGGCGGCAAACCTCAGCCGGGCAGACTGTTCCCGCCGGTGTCCTATCGCGGTTCAGGCTCGTCTTCGCGCCCGTATGCTTGCTCTTCACTCAACCCATAGCTACGGCTATGGGTTTCGCTCCAGAGCGGCGCCTACGGGAGCGAATCCTTCGCCTGCTCCCGCTATCCCGGTGAGATATCCGGGCTAGGTGTCCCGTCCGGGGCCGAATTTCGCTATCATGGGCCTCTTTTTCCCTTGATACACGGCCCCCAGGGCCCCATGGACCCATGATGGACAAGCTGATCATTCGCGGCGGGCGTCCCCTTAACGGCGACGTACGTATCTCCGGCGCCAAGAACGCCGTGCTGCCCATACTGGCCTCCACCCTGCTCGCGGACAGCCCGATGACCATCGGCAACGTCCCGCATCTGCAGGACGTCACCACCACCATGGAGCTGCTGGGCCGCATGGGCGCCTCGCTCACCGTGGACGAACGCATGCATATCGAGGTGGACCCCACCACCACCCATGACTTCGTCGCCCCCTATGATCTCGTGAAGACCATGCGCGCCTCGATCCTGGTGCTGGGACCCATGCTGGCGCGTTTCGGCCAGGCGGAGGTCTCCATGCCCGGTGGCTGCGCCATCGGCTCCCGGCCGGTGAATCTGCACGTGGACGGGCTGACCGCCATGGGTGCCGACATCAGCATCGACAGCGGCTACATCCGCGCCCGCGCCGACCGGCTCAAGGGGGCGCGCATCGTCATGGACATCGTGTCGGTCACCGGCACGGAGAACCTGATGATGGCCGCGGCCCTGGCCCGTGGCACCACGGTGATCGAGAACGCCGCCCGGGAGCCCGAGGTGGTGGATCTGGCCAACTGCATCATCGCCATGGGCGGGCAGATCTCCGGGGCCGGCACGGACACCATCGTCATCGACGGTGTGGAGACCCTGCATGGCTGCCACTACGACGTACTCCCTGATCGCATCGAGAGTGGCACCTTCCTGGTGGCCGGGGCCATCACCGGCGGCAAGGTACGCCTGCGCAATACCGCGCCAGCGACGTTGGACGCGGTGCTGGCCAAGCTGGAGGATGCCGGTGCGCAGTTGAACATCGGTGAGGACTGGATCGAACTGGACATGGCCGGACGCCGACCCCGGTCCGTGGGTCTGCGCACCGCCCCCTATCCCGCCTTCCCCACGGACATGCAGGCCCAGTTCATGGCACTGAATGCCGTGGCCGAAGGCACGTCGGCAATTGTCGAGACGGTGTTCGAAAACCGCTTCATGCACGCCCTGGAGCTGCAGCGCCTGGGCGCCGATATCCGGGTCGAAGGCAACACAGCTCTGGTGCGCGGCGTGCCCAAGCTTACCGGCGCGCCGGTGATGGCCACGGACCTGCGCGCCTCGGCGAGCCTGATCCTGGCCGGCCTGGTGGCCGAAGGCGAGACCCTGGTGGACCGCATCTACCACATCGATCGCGGCTATGAATGCATTGAGGAAAAACTTTCCCAGCTGGGCGCTAGCATCCGTCGCGTGCCCGGCTAAACAGACAGAGGCATCATGAACAACGAGACCCTCACCATCGCCTTGTCGAAGGGACGAATCTACAAGGACACCCTGCCGCTGCTGGCCGCCGCCGGCATCACCCCGGTTGATGATCCCGAGACCAGCCGCAAGCTGATCCTGGACACCAACCAGCCGGATGTGAAGCTGGTGGTGATCCGTGCCTCCGACGTGCCCACATACGTGCAGTACGGTGCGGCGGACTTGGGGGTGTCAGGTAAGGACGTGCTCATGGAACACGGCGGCGAAGGGATCTACGAACCCCTGGATCTGCGCATCGCCCGCTGCAAGCTGATGGTAGCCGGACGCCCCGGCGCCACCGAGACGCCGGGTCGCTTGCGCGTGGCCACCAAGTTTGTAAACACCACCCGACGCTACTACGCAGCGAAGGGACGGCAGGTGGAGATCATCAAGCTTTACGGTTCCATGGAGCTGGCGCCCATCGTGGGTCTGGCGGACTGCATCGTGGATCTGGTGGATACCGGAAACACCCTGCGTGCCAACGGCCTCGTGCCCCTGGAACACATCGCCGACATCAGCTCACGGCTGGTGGTCAACAAGGCGTCCATGAAAATGAAATCGGCCCGTATGAAGGCCCTGATACAGCGTCTCGGCGAGGCGGTGGATCAGGCCGCCTCCGCCGCCTGACCCATTGCAGGAAGACCCGACCATGCGCTATCACACAGATGACCTGAGAATCCTCGAGATCCGCGAGGTGTCGCCCCCCGTCCTGGTTCATGAGGAGCTGCCCGTCACTGACGAGGCGGCCGACACGGTGCACAATGCCCGGGAGGCCATTCACAACATCCTCGCCGGGCAGGACGATCGCTTGCTGGTGATCGCCGGCCCCTGTTCCATCCACGACGTGGATGCGGCCATGGAATACGCGGGTCGACTTACGGCCATGCGCGAGAAACTGGCTGACGACCTGCACATCGTCATGCGCGTGTATTTCGAAAAGCCACGCACCACCGTGGGCTGGAAGGGCCTGATCAACGACCCCAACCTGGACGGCAGTTTCCAGATTAACAAGGGGCTGCGCCTGGCGCGAGGTCTGCTGCTGGAGCTGGCCAACATGGGCATGCCCTCGGCCACGGAATACCTGGATCTGATCAGCCCCCAATACGTGGCCGACCTGGTCGCCTGGGGTGCCATCGGTGCACGCACCACGGAAAGCCAGGTGCATCGCGAACTGGCCTCGGGGCTCTCCTGCCCAGTGGGCTTCAAGAACAGCACCGACGGCAGTCTGCAGGTGGCCATCGATGCTATTGGCTCCGCATCCCGGCCCCACCACTTCCTGTCGGTGACCAAGGCTGGGCATTCCGCCATCTTCTCCACCGCCGGCAACAACGACTGCCACATCATCCTGCGTGGCGGTCGTGAACCCAACTACGACAAGAAGAGCGTGGACAATGCCACCACCCAGCTCAAGGCCGCCCGCCTGCCCGCCCGGGTGATGATCGACTGCAGTCATGCCAACAGCCGCAAGGACCCCAGCCGTCAGGTGGACGTGGCCCGCAGCGTGGGCGAGCAACTGGCCGCCGGCGATCGTCGCATCATGGGCGTCATGCTGGAGAGTCACCTGGTGGCCGGCCGACAGGATGTTGCCGAGGACGCCGATCTCACCTATGGCCAGAGCATCACCGATGCCTGCATGGGCTGGGACGACAGCGAGCGTGTCCTGGAAGATCTGGCCGCCGCCGTGCGCGCCCGTCGCGCAGCCGTCTGACGAATCATTTTTGCCACAGAGGCCACAGAGTACACAGAGAAAAACATGCATGACTTTCTTTGCGCCTCCGCGTCTTGGCGAGAGACCGGTTTTACGGTTCGAAACAAAACCGATCTCTCGCCAAGACGCAAAGACGCCAAGGAAGACTATTTGCTCTTTTTCTCTGTGACCTCTGTGCCCTCTGTGGCAAAAAAAGATCAATACCCCCTGACCCGAACAGAGCCACCATGCCGACCATCAGCCGCCTGAGTACCTCTGACGTAGATTTCCGCCAGCGCCTGGATGCCCTGCTGGCCTGGGACAGCGTCTCCGATGAAGCCGTGTTCAACACGGTGCGAGACATCCTGGCCGACGTGCGCCGCCGGGGCGATGAGGCGGTGATGGAATACACCCGCCGCTTCGATCGCCGGGAGCTGACCAAGGCGGCGGATATGGAGATCTCTCTCTCCCGCCTGCAGCAGGCCCTAGCCGCTATTCCCGCTGGGCAGCGCGAGGCACTGGAGCTCGCCGCCGCACGCATCCGCCGTTACGCCGAGCGCCAGAAGATGGCGTCTTGGCAGTACACGGAGGATGACGGCACGGTGCTGGGCCAGCAGGTGACCCCGCTGGATCGCGCCGGCCTGTACGTGCCCGGTGGCAAGGCCGCCTACCCCTCTTCGGTGCTCATGAATGCCATCCCTGCCAAGGTGGCCGGAGTGGGCGAACTTATCATGGTGGTGCCCACCCCGGATGGTGAGGTCAATGACCTGGTGCTGGCCGCTGCTGCGGTGGCGGGGGTGGACCGGGTGTTCGCCGTGGGCGGCGCCCAGGCGGTGGCCGCCCTGGCCTATGGCACCGAGACCATTCCGCCGGTGGACAAGATCGTCGGCCCGGGCAACATCTACGTGGCCACCGCCAAGCGCATGGTCTACGGCACCGTGGGCATCGACATGATTGCAGGCCCTTCTGAGATCCTGGTGATCTGCGATGGCAAGACCGATCCCGACTGGATCGCCGTGGACTTGTTCTCCCAGGCCGAGCACGACGAGGACGCCCAATCCATCCTCGTCTCTCCGGACAAGGACTTTCTGGACCGGGTGGAGCAGGCCATGGACCGTCTCATGGCGGAAATGCCCCGGGAGCAGATCATTCGCGCCTCACTGGAGGCCCGTGGCGCGTTGATCCATGTGAAGGAGATGGATGAGGCGGTGGAGGTGGCCAACCACATTGCACCGGAGCATCTGGAGCTGTCCGTGGATGCGCCCGAGGCCATGGCCGCGCGTATCCGCCACGCAGGCGCCATCTTCATGGGCCGCTACACCGCCGAGGCCTTGGGGGATTACTGCGCCGGGCCGAACCACGTGCTGCCCACCTCGCGCACGGCGCGTTTCTCCTCGCCCCTGGGCGTGTACGATTTCCAGAAGCGCTCCAGCTTGATCCACTGTTCCGCCGAGGGCGCCTCCACCCTGGGACGTACCGCCTCGACCCTCGCCCGGGGCGAGAGCCTGGTGGCCCACGCCCGTTCGGCGGAATACCGCATCAAGTGATCACTCTGCGATGAAAGATATCGACGCCCTGGTGGGCCAGTGGGTCCGGCCCCGGATCCGGGCGCTGGCCGCCTACCACGTCCCTGATGCCTCAGGGCTCGTCAAGCTGGATGCCATGGAAAACCCCTACCACTGGCCGCCGGAACTGGTGGACGCGTGGCTGGAGCAGCTGCGCAGCGTGGAGCTGAACCGCTACCCCGATCCCCGCTCCCCCGAACTGATCGACACCTTGCGCCGGGTGGCTGGCATCCCGGCGGATCAGTCGGTGATCCTGGGCAATGGCTCCGACGAGTTGATCCAGGTGATCATCATGGCCCTGGCCGCGCCGGGGCGGGTGGTGATGTCCGTGGAACCCAGCTTCGTCATGTATCGCATGATCGCCGGCTATGCGGACATGGACTACGTGGGTGTGCCTCTGGGCGAGGATTTCGCCCTGGATCTGGATGCCTTCCTGGCGGGCATGGAGAGACACCAGCCCGCCGTGGTGTTTCTGGCCTACCCCAACAACCCCACGGGCAACCGTTTCCCTCGGGAGCACATGGAGACGATCCTGAGGGCCGCGCCAGGGCTGGTGGTGGTGGATGAGGCCTACGCGCCCTTTGCGGACGACAGCTTCCTGGGGGATCTAGGGCGCTATGGGAATCTCGTGGTCATGCGCACCGTCTCCAAGCAGGGCCTGGCGGGCCTGAGGCTGGGTTATCTGTGTGGTCCTGCACAGTGGCTTTCGGAGTTCGATAAGCTGCGTCTGCCCTACAATATCAACGTGCTCACCCAGGCCAGTGCGGCCTTCGCCCTGGATCATCATCCGGTGCTGGAAGCGCAGGCCCAGGCCATCCGTCACGACCGTGCCGTGGTGATCGATGCACTGAGTGATCTGCCGGGGCTCAAGGTCTATCCCAGCGAGGCCAACTTCATCCTGTTCCGGGCGCCGGCAGGGCAGGGTACGCGCATCTTCGAGGGCCTGAAGGCCGCCGGCGTCCTGATCAAGAACCTCTCCTCCCAGGGTGGCGTGCTCACCGACTGCCTGCGGGTCACCGTCGGCCGTCCGGAAGAGAACGCCCGCTTCCTGGAAGCGCTGGCTGCTGTGCTTTGAACAAAAACCTCAACGCAAAGGCGCAAAGACGCAAAGGATCGCAGATAACGCTACGCGCAGCAGCCAAGATGCGTGCTCACGAATAGCCAGAAGGCCCTTCAAATTGTCATCACCAACTAAAACGCCCTGATTGCATCGCAATCAGGGCGTTTTAGTATCAGCAGAAATTTATTTGCGATCTTTTGCGTCTTTACGCCTTCGCGTTGAGGCTTTTGATTTCGACCTTCAACGCCGCGTCGGACGCGTCCCCACTTCGCTACGGATCTCTATCCTGTTGCCGTCGCGCACGCCTTCCATGGGCAGGGTGTCACCAGGCTTGGCCCGGGCGATGAAGTTCAGGGCGTCTTGCGCGTCGTTCACCCGGTCGCCGCCGATGTGGGTGATGATGTCGCCGGGGCGCATGTCGGCACGTGCGGCGGGGCTGTCTCGCAGCACGCCGGCGATAAGCACGCCGCGCCGGTCACTCAGGCCGAAGGATTCCGCCAGTTGCGGGGTGATCTCCTGCACCTCGATGCCCAGCCAGCCGCGCACCACCTGACCCTGATTGATGATCTGGGTCATCACGTCCCGAGCCAGATCCACGGGGATGGCGAAGCCGATACCGTGGGAGCCGCCGGAACGGGTGAAGATGGCGGTGTTGATGCCCACCAGGGCCCCGTGTGCGTTGATCAGTGCGCCGCCGCTGTTGCCCGGGTTGATGGCCGCGTCGGTCTGGATGAAGTCTTCATAGGTGTTGATGCCCAGTCGGTTACGGCCGGTGGCGCTGATGATTCCCTGGGTGACCGTCTGGCCCACGCCGAAGGGGTTGCCGATGGCCAGCACCACGTCGCCCACACGCAGGTCCGCCGAGGTGCCCACGGCGATGCTGGGCAAGGCCTCGCTGCCGTTCTTGATACGCAGCACCGCCAGGTCCGTGTCCGGATCGGTGCCCACCACCTCGGCCTCCAGGCTGCGATCATCGGCCAGCATCACCTCGATCTCGTCGGCATCCCGGATCACGTGATGGTTGGTGAGCACATAGCCCTGGGGACTGAGGATCACACCGGAGCCCAGGCTGGTCTGGGTACGCTCTCCAGGCCCCTCGGGGCGGTCGCCAAAGAAGCGCCGGAACAGGGGGTCGTCCATCAGGGGGTGTGCCTGTTGGGTGACCGTCTTGCGGGTCTGGATGTTGACCACGGCGGGGGCGGCCTGGGTCACGGCATCGGCATAGGAAACCGGTCCTTCGCTGCGGGCGTCCATGACCGGGCCATTGCTCTGGCGCAATTCCACCACCGGGCGGTTCTCGCGCACCAGTTCGGGAAAGAACATGAGGATCAGGGCGGCCGCGGCAACGCCTGCGACGATCACCTGGAGCAGGAAACGGGAGACTCTGGACATGTGATTTACAATAACATGAGAGGATGGAAAAACGTGAGGCGTGAGGAGGTGGGCGTAATCCCCTGACTCCTGACTCCTGACTCCTGACTCCTGACCCCTAACCCCGAGAGACAGCCATGACCCGGATCCATGAGATTGCCCGGCACGCCGATGAACTGTTGGAGGTGGGACGGTTCAGTGACTACTGCCCCAACGGACTTCAGGTGGAAGGGGCACGACCGGTGATGAAACTGGCCAGCGGCGTGACGGCCAGTCGCGCCTTTATCGAGGCCGCCCTGGAGTGGGGCGCCGATGCCCTGCTGGTGCATCACGGCTATTTCTGGAAGGGTGAGGATGCCCGGATCACGGGTATGAAGCGCGATCGACTGCGTCTGCTGCTGAATAATGACGTGAGTCTGCTGGCCTATCACCTGCCTCTGGATGCCCATCCTGAGCTGGGTAATAACGCGCAGCTTGCCCGGCGACTGGGGTTCAAGGTGGACGGGGACCTGCGGGAGGACGGCATCGGGCTCATCGGCAGACTCGCCTCAGTCATGGAGCCGCAGGCCTTGGGGGAGCATATTGAGATCCGCCTAGGGCGGACGCCCACGTGGATACCGGGTTCCGCCAGCGCCATCGAGCGTGTCGGCTGGTGTACAGGTGCGGCCCAGGGTTTCATCGAACAGGCGGCCACCCTCGGCATGGATGCCTATATCAGCGGTGAGATCTCCGAGCAGACGGTGCATGTGGCCCGGGAGGCGGGGATTCATTATTTCGCCGCCGGGCATCATGCGACGGAACGGGACGGTGCGCGGGCCCTGGGGGAGCATCTGGCCGGTGTATTCAAACTTCAGAATGTATTTATTGACATAGAAAACCCAATCTAAAACAATGCCTTGCCTATCAGGTCAAGCTTCGTACTTGACCTGAATCCCTAGTTCGGGAATCCTATCGCGTCTTATATGGACCCCCAAAGGGCAGGAGAGAGCGCGCAATGGCGCGATCGCACCCTGCGGATGCCAAACCCGACAACAGACTCGGGTATCCAAATAAACAATTTTTTGGTGTTTGACTCTCAGTGGGAGACTTTTAATGGCTAACGAAGGCGTTAACCAGGGCCGGCGTCGGTTTCTGGTCGCAGCCACAACTGTAGTCGGCGGTGTGGGTGTTGCCGCGGCGGTTGTGCCCTTTGTCGCGTCCTGGCTTCCCAGCGAACGGGCCCAGGCGGCCGGTGCGCCGGTAGAAGTGGACGTGTCTCAGGTGGAACCGGGGCAACTTATCCGAGTGGCCTGGCGCGGCCAGCCCGTGTGGATCGTGCGCCGCACCGAGGAGATGCTGGAGTCCCTGCCGGGCCTGAACCAGCGCCTGCGCGACCCGGACTCCGAGGAGGTGTCCCAGCAACCCGCCTACGCCCAGAACATCCACCGCTCTATCAAGCCCGAGGTCCTGGTGCTGGTCGGTGTCTGTACCCATCTGGGTTGCTCCCCGTCCTTCCGTCCTGAAGTGGCCCCCGATGATCTGGGCCCCGAGTGGCGTGGCGGTTTCTTCTGCGGCTGCCATGGCTCCCGCTTTGATCTGGCGGGCCGTGTATACCGCAACCTGCCGGCCCCCACCAACCTGGTTGTCCCTCCGCACATGTACCTGTCCGACACCCTCCTGCTGGTGGGTGAGGACCAAGGAGTCGCATGATGAGCAAGTCACTCAACAACCTGGTGGGCTGGATCGACGATCGTTTCCCTCTGAGCAAGATGTGGAACGAGCATCTGGCCGAGTACTACGCGCCGAAGAACTTCAACTTCTGGTATTTCTTCGGCTCCCTGGCCCTGGTGGTGCTGGTGATTCAGTTCGTCACCGGCATCTTCCTGACCATGTTCTACAAGCCTGACGCCGCCTACGCCTTTGCCTCCGTCGAATACATCATGCGCGACGTGCAATGGGGCTGGTTCATCCGCTACATGCATTCCACGGGTGCTTCGGCGTTCTTCATTGTGGTGTACCTGCACATGTTCCGTGCGCTGCTGTACGGGTCCTACAAGAAGCCCCGTGAGCTGCTCTGGGTATTCGGCTGGCTGATCTTCCTGGTGCTGATGGCTGAGGCGTTCATGGGCTACCTGCTGCCCTGGGGTCAGATGTCCTACTGGGGCGCCCAGGTGATCGTGAACCTGTTCGCCACCATCCCCTTCATCGGGCCCGACCTGGTGACCTGGATTCGTGGTGACTTTCTGATCTCCGACGCGACGCTGAACCGCTTCTTCGCCCTGCACGTGGTGGCCTTGCCGCTGGTGCTGGTGATGCTGGTGGCGGTGCACATCCTCGCCCTGCATGAAGTGGGTTCCAACAATCCGGACGGCGTGGAAATCAAGAAGAACAAGGGTCCCGATGGCAAGCCCGTGGACGGCATCCCGTTCCACCCTTACTACTCCGTGAAGGATATCGTCGGTGTGGGTGTGTTCCTGTTGCTGTTCTTCGCGGTGGTGTTCTTCGCCCCCGAGGCGGGCGGCTACTTCCTCAAGGCCGCCAACTTCGAGATGTCCGACCCCCTGGTGACACCGGACTTCATTCCGCCGGTATGGTACTACGGTGCCTTTTACACCACCCTGCGCGTGGTGCCCGACCCGTTCCTGGGCGTGCTCACCATGTTCGGTGCGGTGTTCGTGCTGCTGTTCCTGCCCTGGGTGGATCGCAATCCGGTCAAGTCCATCCGCTACCGCAGCCCGGTGCACAAG
>JBHEOJ010000047.1:0-14077 GCA_046260855.1 Thioalkalivibrio sp. | reverse complement strand
TCGTGCTATCAAGGCGCAAATCGCACGTAATAGCGTGCTATTGCGAAGATTTGCAACGCTGAGAGCGCGAATTTGAGTGTTCAAGATGCGTGCTCACGAATAGTTAGAGGTGCCCTATAGACACCAAACCGGGACTTTATCGTCGCAGCCCCCATAACAGCCAGGACGCCGTGAGCACCACCAGGGCCAGTGATGCCAGGTACATGTGCCAGCCCAGGCCGTGATACAGAAACCCGGGCAGGAAGGAACCCACGGTGCCGCCCGCGTAGTAGAAGGCGATATACAGGCCGTTGACCACCCCACGCTGATCCCACGTTTGCTGGTTGAGCACGCCCGGGGTCAGTGAGTGAATCATGAACATCCCGGAGCACAGAACGAACATGCCCAGGAAGATGACCCAAACCGACTGGGCGGCGAACATCAACAGGGCCATGACCAGGATCAGGGACCCGAGCAACATGGCGTTGACCGTCCCCCCCACCCGGGCCGCCACCCGCAGGGAGATCAAGGACACCACCACGCCCATGAGGTAGCCGGAATACATCAGGCCGATGCCCGATTCGCTCAGGCCGCTGTTCAACTCGACAAGTCGAAATGGCAGGAAGTTCAGCACCGAGGCAAAGGTACCGAAGGCCAGGAACACCACCCCGTAGAGACGCAGAAAACTGGGCTGTGCCAGCACATCCCGCACCGAGGACAGGCGCAGGCGCTGGAAACTCACCGGCGGATCTGAGCGCAGGCGCCCAAGCAACAGGGCGCACAGCACGGTGGCCAGCCCCAGCAGCATGAAGGACCAGCGCCAGCCCAGATTGGCGGCGATGATGCCGGACAGGGCCCGGCCCAGAAAACCACCCATCACCGTGGCTGCCACGTACATGGCCATCGTCTGGGCGATACGCCCCGGGCTGGCACTGGCCCCCACATAGGTCATCAGGGCGGTCAGCAGGGCCGGGATGGCTAGCCCCTGCACCAGGCGGATCAACAGGAATACATCGAAATGATCGACGAAAAAGATCGCGATCTGGGTCAGGGCCAGCACCCAGATGGAGATCCTCAGTAGGCGGCGCGCAGAGATGCGCTGCAACAGAAAACCGTAGGCAATCGGCGCCACGGCCAGGGGCAGCATGGTGACGGTGATCAGCAGGGAGGCACGGGCCTCGCCCACGGCGAAATGTTCCGCCAGCACCGGCAACAGGGGCTGAGGGGTGTACAGGGCCGAAAAGACCAGGATGGTGCAGTAATAGACGATGATCAGATGCCCTATGGGCACAGGTCTCTCCGGATAAAAGGCCCGAACATCCGGGGCATGGTGATTTACCGTGGGCCACAACGCAGAGCGGCCGCCAGGATCTCTGGCGGCCGGTGCTTTCGTGTCCGTTACAACAGTTTAGGCGTCTTTGACCAGACAAGACCAGCCACAGCAGGCGCGGTGGCCTTGATCAATGCATCCCTGCCAAGCCAAAAATCCAGGGCCGGGGTCTACCGACCCCGGCCCTGGATTGAGACTTACTGCTGCTGCCTGACCATGTCGCTACCGCGAATGGTGATTTCCACGCGACGGTTCTGGGTGCGACCTTCGCGGGTGTCGTTGCTGGCCACCGGCTGGGTAAGACCCATACCGGAGGTGGTTATCTTCTGGGGATCAACACCCTTGGACACCATATAGGCCTTGACGCTTTCGGCGCGACGCTTGGACAGATCCATGTTGTAGCTGGCGGTACCGGTGCTGTCGGTATGACCCACCACGTTGATGCTATTCACATTGTTGAGATTGCCCATATTGGTGATCAGCTGGTCCAGGTCCGACCGGCCACGTGCACTGATCTCTGTGCTGTTGATGGGGAAGAGGGCAGCGGCATCCAGGGTGCGGGTCTCTTCGACCATTCGCGGCGCAGGCGGCGGGGTCGGAGCAGGACGCGGCGCAGGTGCGGCCGGAGGGGGGGCCTCGGCACGCTCAGGGAAGAGATCGGGATCACAGGCCTTGATGGCCAGATCCTTGCTCCACTGGCTGCTGCGCCAGCAATCGCCACCGGGGCCGTTGCGAACTACGTTACCACGGGCATCCACGATGTAGCCTGCGGTACCTTTGGCTTCCTCAACACCGGAATGGGCATGGGCAGTCACGGTCAGGCCGGCGACCATCATGCAACCCAGGGCTGCGACGGTAATCTTTGAGATTGTATTCATGTATATCTCCGTATTGTTGCTTTTGTTAATAAAAATTGTGTTCTGCGGATTCGGGCATCTCCCTGAAGAAAGCCTAAATCTGCTCTATGCGGTGTGCTGTGCTTAAGAGTCTATAGATCAAGTCGGATTATTGTGCCGGTTCGGCTGATTGTGCCGGTAATGACTACCCATGGAGGGCATAGGTAAGCCGACAATGCCGCATGACCTGAGTTCAGTATACACGTACTTTGGGCGGAAAGCTGTCTACAGTCATCGGCTTGGTGCGCACAGGCTTGTAGTCCAGGGTGTCGGTCTGCTTGAAATACAGGCTGTGCTTGAGCCAGTTGGTGTCGTCCCGGTCGGGGTAGTCGATTCGCGAGTGGGCGCCGCGGCTTTCCTTGCGACCCAAGGCGGATTGCACGGTGGCCAGGGCGCAGTCCACCAAGTTCTCCAGCTCCATGGCCTCCACCCGGGCGGTATTGAACACCATGCTGTGATCTCTGAGGACCGCGTCCTTGACCCGCTCGGCGATGGCCTTGACCTTATCCACCCCATCGGAGATCACCTCCTCGGTACGGAACACGCCGCAGTGATCCTCCATCACCTTGCGCAGCTCCTGGCGCAGCTGGTCCACATGCTCGCCCTCGCCCTTGCGATCCCAACGGTGGTAGCGCTCCATGGCCGCGTCCACGGCCGGCTGGTAAAGGGGCCGGTGATAGCGATTTTCCTTGAGGAAATCGATGATGTGATTGGCCGCGGCCCGGCCGAACACCAGGATATCCAACAGGGAATTGCCCCCCAGCCGGTTGGCCCCATGCACGGACACGCAGGCCGCCTCGCCCGCGGCATACAGACCCGGCACCGGATCTTCCGGGGTGTCCTTGACCGGCGTGACCACCTGGCCGTACCGGTTGGTGGGGATGCCACCCATGGTGTAGTGGGCCGTGGGGTAGATGGGAATGGGGTGATCGATGGGATCCAGGCCCAGGAAGGTGATGCAGGTCTCCCGGATACCCGGCAGGCGCTGCATGATCGTGTCCCGGCCCAGGTGGGTGAGCTGCAGCAGCACGTAATCCTTGTTGGACCCGCAACCACGGCCTTCCTTGACCTCGGTGTGGATCGCACGGCTGACCACATCGCGGCTGGCCAGGTCCTTGGCATTGGGGGCGTAGCGCTCCATGAAGCGTTCGCCGTCGGCATTGAGCAGGTAGCCCCCCTCGCCCCGGGCACCCTCGGTAATGAGCATGCCGCGCCCGGCGATACCCGTGGGGTGAAACTGGAAGAACTCCATGTCCTGGAGCGGGATGCCCGCCCGCAGGGCCATGGCCATGCCGTCCCCGGTGTTGATCAGCGCATTGGTGCAGGTGCGGAACAGCTGCCCCACCCCGCCAGTGGCCAGCAGGGTAGTCTTGGCCTCGATGATGATGGGTTCTCCGGTGAGGATCTCGAAGGCCAGGGCCCCGTGCACATAGCCCTCCTCGTCCTTGAGCAAGTCCACGGCGAAATACTCGTCGAAGAAATGGGTCTTGGCGCGAATATTCTGCTGATAGAGGCTGTGCAGGATGGCGTGGCCGGTCCTGTCCGCCGCCGCACAGGTGCGCGCCGCCTGTTCCTTACCGAAATGCTGGCTCTGCCCGCCGAATGCCCGCTGGTAGATATTACCGTTGTCCAGACGGGAGAACGGCACGCCAAAATGCTCCAGCTCGTAGACCACCTTGGAGGCGGCCCGGCACATGTATTCAATCGCATCCTGGTCACCCAGCCAGTCGCTGCCCTTGACCGTATCGTACATATGCCAGTGCCAGCTGTCGGGGAGCACGTTAGCCAGGGCCGCATTCACGCCACCCTGGGCTGCCACGGTGTGGGAACGGGTGGGAAAGACCTTGGAGACCACCGCCACGCTGGCGTCGGCATTGGCGAGCTGCAGGGCAGCGCGCAGACCGGCACCGCCGGCGCCGATGATGAGTGCGTCGAACCTGCGTACCGTTACGCCCATGTGGATGCCGCCTGAATGAGTATGTAGATACCCCAGACCCCGCAGGCCAGGAGAAACAGGGCCACCGCCGACAGGACCACGAGCCGGGCGGCGAAGGGATGAATGTAATCAACGATCACGTCGCGCAGGCCGATCCAGGCGTGCAGCAGCCAGGCGCCCAGAAACAGGGCCGTGGCCAGGAGTACCAGCGGACGCGTCATCCAGGCCTGCCAGTCCAGGGCCTCGGGCCCGCCGCTGAAGACCAGGGCCAGCAAGAGCACCAGGATGTAGGCCCCAAGATACAAGGCCGTGAGCCGCTGCCACAGCCAGGCGCCCATACCACTCATGCCGCCCCTCATAGCCACAGTACCCCGAGAACGATGAGGGTGAGGACCGGCGCCAGGAACAGCACCACCCACGCGCTGCGCCGTGCCGCCATGCGTTCGATGCCCACGTCCACGTCCAGCAGCAGGTAACGGATCCCCGCCAGCCAGTGATGCAACAGGCTCCAGACCAGCACCAGGGTGATGAGCATCACCAGCGGATGGGACAGGATCGCCAGGGCGTCGGCGTAACCGGCCTGGCCCTGCAGTGAACGCTGAAAGATGTAGAGGAACAGCGGGATGGCCAGGAACAGCAGCACACCCGTGATGCGGTGGATAATGGACACCACACCGGGGATGGGGAGCCGTATCTGGAACAGATTCAGAAACACGGGCCGGCCTTCACGGCGCATTCTGAGACTCCTCATTATGGTGATCATGGGACGGACCTGGCAGTCCGGTGGCGTGACCGCCAAGGCGACCGCTGTGTCACTCAAGGGTAGCGGTATTGGCCATGCCTGTCAGCAGCTGACAGCATTTTTGGGTTTGGTCTAATATGACCGCAATAAGTTCATTTGCCGGAGAAACCATGAAACCCGAATGGAAAGACGTCCTCACCGATGCTGGCGCCGAGTTCGACAACGGCCACGTGGATCACTTCGGTAACGAAGAGCGTGAACGCCGGGTCGTGGTTAGCGGTGACGTGATCTGCGACCTGTCGCACCAGGGCGTGATCGTCGCCTACGGGGATGAGGCCGGCGGTTTTCTCCAGGGCCAGTTCAGTAATGATGTGCTCAGCCTCGACGACACCCGCAGTCAGATCAACAGTTTCTGCACCCCCAAGGGTCGCATGCTGGCCAACTTCCGACTCTTCCTGCGCGGCGACAGTTACTACCTGCGCATGCCCCGGACCATGGTGGAGCCAGTGCTCAAGCGCTTGCGCATGTTCGTGCTGCGAAGCAAGATCACCCTGGAGGATGCCGATGACGCCCTGGTGCGTTTCGGTCTGTCCGGACCGCGGGCAGTGGAGGAACTCACCACCGCACTGGGCACGGCCCCCGAGGCCATGGATGCCGTGCTCCAGGTCGGCGAGATCACCGCCATCCGCGTGCCGGGTCCCCACCCACGCTTCGAGCTCTACGGTGAGCTCGCTGCCATGAAGCAGCTCTGGGACAAGCTCAACGTGCGCTGCGCCCCGGTGGGTGCCCCGCGCTGGGCCCTGCTGGACATCATGGCAGGCATTCCGAATGTCATGCCCGCCACCAGCGAGGCCTTCGTACCCCAGATGGCCAACATGCAGCTGATCGGCGGCGTAAGCTTCAAGAAAGGGTGCTACCCGGGTCAGGAGGTGGTGGCCCGCATGCATTACCTCGGCAAGCTCAAACGACGCATGTACCGAATCTCCATCGACACCGACCAGCCACCGGCACCAGGCACCGAGATCCTGGGCGCCAGCGCCAGTGAGGCCGAGGAAGATTCGGCCGCCGGACGTATCGTGGACGCCCAGCTGCACCCGGACGGCAAGGTGATGGCCCTGGCGGTCCTGCAGATCGCCACCGCCGAGGCGGGCGGTCTGCATCTGGCCGGCGAGAAAGGGCCGGCCGTGAACCTGGAGACTCTGCCCTACCCCTTCGAGCTGGCGGCTGCCTCCTGATGCGCTTTTTATTCTTTCTTGTCGTACTGGTGCTGTTGGTGTTCTGGGCGGCGTTCTTCAGCCGCCCCAACAACAAGCGCCTGTCCAACACCCTCTACATCGTCGGCGGGGTGATGACCGTGCTGGTGGTGGCGGGGTATCTGCGACTGGTCTGATCCTGCATGCAGAAAGGCAACCGCGACGCAAAGACGTGAGGACGCAGATAAACGCAAAGAATTACTTTGGGTAAGAACGAACAAGGCCCGGTGATCGATACCGATCACCGGGCCTTGTTGTTTCACTTCAAAATCCTTTGCGTCTTCGCGTCTTTGCGTCGCGGTTGCCTTTGACTTCCCAAAACAGTAATCAGCAAACCCGATCAACTCTCCGGCCGCATGTGCGGGAACAGCAGCACGTCTCGGATGGAGGGGCTGTCGGTGAGCAACATCACCAGGCGGTCGATGCCGATGCCCTCGCCGGCGGTGGGGGGCATGCCGTGTTCCAGGGCGCGCAGGTAGTCGGCGTCGAAGTGCATGGCCTCTTCGTCGCCCGCCTCCTTTTCCTGGACCTGTTTGCGGAAACGCTCGGCCTGGTCCTCGTAGTCGTTCAACTCCGAGAAGCCGTTGGCGATCTCGCGCCCGCCTACGAAGAACTCGAAACGATCGGTAACGAAGGGGTCTTCGTCATTGCGCCGTGCCAGGGGTGAGACCTCGGTGGGATAGGCAGTGATGAAGGTGGGCTGTTTAAGCTGGCCCTCCACGGTCTTCTCGAAAATCTCGATCCACACCTTGCCCAGGCCATAGCCATCCTTTAGCGGGATGCCCATGCGTGTGGCCACGGCGCGGGCCCGCTCCGGATCTGCCAGATCCACCTCGCTCACATCAGGGTTGTGGGCCAGGATGGAATCCTTCACGGTCATGCGTACGAAGGGCTTGCCGAAATCGTAGCTCTCGCCCTGGTAGTTCACCTCGGTGCTGCCAATCACATCCCGGGCCACGCCGCGCAGCAGTTCCTCGGTGATGTCCATAAGCTCATGGTAGGTGGCATAGGCCTCGTAGAACTCCAGCATGGTGAACTCGGGATTGTGCCGGGTGGACAGGCCCTCGTTGCGGAAATTGCGGTTGATCTCGTAGACCCGCTCAAAGCCGCCCACCACCAGGCGCTTGAGGTACAGCTCCGGGGCAATGCGCAGGAACAACTGCATATCCAGGGCGTTGTGATGGGTGGCAAAAGGTCGGGCCGTGGCGCCGCCGGGGATGGCCTGCATCATGGGGGTTTCCACTTCTAGGAAATCCCGCTGGTTGAGGAAGTCGCGGATGTACTGGATGACCCGGGTGCGAATGCGGAAGGTCTCGCGCACCGGCTCGTTCATGATCAGGTCCACGTAACGCTGCCGGTAGCGGGTCTCGGTGTCCGAAAGGCCATGGAACTTCTCGGGAAGCGGACGCAGGGACTTGGTCAGCAGACGCAGGCTGTCCACCTGCACCGTCAGTTCGCCGGTCTTGGTCTTGAACAAGGTGCCCTCGCCACCCAGGATGTCACCCACGTCCCAGGTCTTGAACCCGGCGTAGGTGCCCTCCGGCAAGGCATCCCGCTGCACGAACAGCTGGATGCGCCCGGACATGTCCAATAACTGCGTGAAGCTGGCCTTGCCCATGACTCGCTTGGCCATCATGCGCCCGGCCACCGACACGCGAACCTTGTTGTCCTCGAAGAACTCTGCCGGCTTTTCGTCGTACTCCGCATGCAGCTCACCGGCCATCACGTTACGCCGGAAATCGTTGGGGAAGGCCCCGCCCTGCTCGCGCAGTTTCGAGAGCTTCTCCCGTCGCTGCGCGATGAGCTTGTGTTCGTCTTGCCCCGATTCTTGATCAGTCATCGCTCTTCCGCCTTTCGCATTTCATTCCCACTTCCCAATCCACCCTTCCCACTTCTCAAAGCCCGCTTTTGAGCGAGGCCTCGATGAACTGGTCCAGATCCCCGTCCAGCACCGCCTGGGTGTTGCCCACCTCCACGCCGGTGCGCAGGTCCTTGATGCGTGACTGGTCCAGCACGTAGGAGCGGATCTGGCTCCCCCAGCCGATGTCAGACTTGGAATCCTCCATGGCCTGTTTCTCGGCGTTCTGTTTCTGGATCTCGATTTCGTAAAGCTTGGCCTTGAGCTGCTTCATGGCCGTGTCGCGGTTCTTGTGCTGGGAACGGTCCGCCTGGCAGGCCACCACGACGCCGGAGGGCATGTGGGTAATACGGATGGCCGATTCGGTTCGGTTCACATGCTGACCGCCGGCGCCGCTGGCCCGGTAGGTGTCCACCCGCAGGTCCGCTGGGTTGATATCGATCTCGATGCTGTCATCCACTTCGGGGGAAACGAACACGGCGGCAAAGGAGGTATGGCGCCGGTTGCCGGAATCAAAGGGGGACTTGCGCACCAGGCGGTGCACGCCGGTCTCGGTGCGTAGCCAGCCGTAGGCATAGGGACCTTCGAACTTGATGGTGGCACTCTTGATACCGGCCACCTCGCCCTCGGAGACTTCCATCAGCTCGGTCTTGAAGCCACGCCGCTCGCCCCAGCGCAGAAACATGCGCAACAACATGTTGGCCCAGTCCTGGGCCTCGGTGCCGCCGGAACCGGACTGGATATCCACGTAGGCGTTGGACTCATCCATCTCACCGGAGAACATGCGACGGAATTCCAGCTGCGCCACGTCGCTTTCATAGCTCGCCAGATCGGCCTCCACCGCGCTGACGGTCTCGGCATCGTCCTCTTCTGCCGCCAGGTCCAGCAGGTCCTTGGCGTCCCCAAGGGTCTCATCCATGCGCGAGATAAGCAGCACCACCTCCTCCAGGCGGGAGCGCTCGCGGCCCAAGTCCTGGGCCTTGTCCGGATTGTTCCAGATATCGGGGTCTTCCAGCTCCCGACTTACTTCCTCCAGGCGTTCACGCTTGGCATCGTAGTCAAAGATACCCCCTTAAGGCGTCCACACGGCCTTGCAGATCGTCGATCTGGGTATAAAGCGGATTGAGTTCCATGGATGGTCTGTCCGGGTGGGAAAAACGCGCAATTGTACACGAATGACCGGCTAACCACGAAGCACACGAAGGATGGAAATCTGGGCAAAACCCGGTGAATCGCCAGGTTCTGTTTTCTACGGCCAGTCGAGTTTGGTATCCGTTATACGGTTTCTTCGTGCGCTTCGTGTGCTTCGTGGTGAATGGCTATTGTATGTCGAAGCCGAAAGCCTCCGGATCCTCCACGTGCTCAATCATGAGCTGCGGGCTCACCAGGCCACGGTATTCGTTGACCTCCAACCGGTAGGCCAGGTGGACCCGGTCGAGGCCCTGGGGCCAGTCCTCCCAGTCCACATTGAAGGCGATGCCCGTGATCGGCGGGGCATCGGGGCCGGCGCGCAGCTGCAGGCGCAGATGGCGTTCGGCCAGTACCCGGCGATCCAGTATCTGGAACGCCCCGTCAAACAGCGGCGTCGGGAAACCCTGCCCCCAGGGACCCGCATCCCGCAGGCGTGCGGCGGTATCCAGGTTGATCTGGTGGGCGGCCAGCTCTCCATCGCTGTGGATCACGCCCTCCAGATCCTCCGGCGCCACCCGCTGCGCCACGGTGCGGTCAAAGGCCTCGCTGAAGGCCTCCAGATTCTCCAGGGGCAGGCTCAGACCCGCGGCCATGGCATGGCCACCGAACTTCGTGATCAGGCCCGGGTTGCGGGCCGCTACCGCATCCAGGGCATCCCGGATGTGCAACCCGGGGATGGAACGGGCGGAGCCCTTGACCTGCCCGTCCCCCGCATCGGCGAAGGCGATCACCGGGCGGTGCAGGCGTTCCTTGATGCGGGCGGCCAGGATGCCGATCACCCCCTGGTGCCACTGGGGCTCGTACAGACACACCCCGTAACGGTCGGCCCAGTCCTGTACCGGCTGATCGGCCAGGGCCGCCAGAGCCTCGACCTGCATCTGGGCCTCGATCTCCCGACGGTCCCGGTTCAGTTCATCAAGGGCCGCGGCCAGGGAACGGGCCTCGGCCAGGTCATCGGTCAGCAGGCAGCGAATGCCCAGGGCCATGTCGTCCAGCCGTCCCGCGGCATTGAGGCGCGGCCCGGCGGCAAAGCCCAGGTCCGTGGACACCGTGCGCCGGGGATCACGCCCGGCCACCTCCAGCAACGCGGTGATGCCCGGGACCGCGGCCCCGGCGCGAATACGCCGCAGGCCCTGCTCCACCAGGATGCGGTTGTTGTGATCCAGGGGCACCACGTCTGCCACGGTGCCCAGGGCCACCAGGTCCAGCAGCTCGGCCAGATTGGGTTCCTGGATGGCCTGCTGCCTGAACCAGCCCTTGTCACGCAGCCGGGCACGCAGGGCCAGCATCACGTAGAAGATCACCCCGACACCGGCCAGGTGTTTGCTGGGAAAACCATCCCCCGGGACATTGGGATTGACCAGGGCATCCGCATCCGGCAGCTGCGCACCGGGCAGATGATGATCCGTGACCACCACAGACATGCCGGCGGATCGGGCCGCCGCCACCCCATCCAGGCTGGAGACCCCGTTGTCCACGGTGATCAGCACACTGGCATTCAGGGGCTTGAGGACCGTGACGATCTCCGGGGTCAGGCCGTAGCCATATTCAAAACGGTTGGGTACGCGAAAGTGCACGTCCCGGGCCCCCATGGCAAACAATGCCCGCAGGGCCACGGCGGTACTGGTGGCGCCATCGGCGTCGAAATCCCCCACCACCACGATGCGCTCCCCCGCTTGCAGGGCCAGTTCGAGACGATCCACCGCCGCCTCGATACCCGACAGCAGTTGGGGCGCGGCGAGTCCCGCCAGGCCGTAATCCCAGTCAGCGGGATCCACCACGCCCCGCAGGGCCAGCACCCGGGCCAGCACGTCATTCACAGGCGTTTGCACGCCCTCGGGCAACACCCTGCGCCGAATACTGCGTGCGGCTTTCATGTCATGAACTCCGGCAAGGGACGCGACTTTTTCCAAAACTGCCAGCGGGCGCCGGGCGCCAGGGTAAACACACCACCCCGGCAGCCATGGATCACCAGGCCTTTCAGGCAGGATGAGCCCAGGGCTCGGCGCAGGGGGCCGAACCAGGCCCGCTCCAGCCCCTCCATGGAGGCCTGCCATCCCTCCAGATCGTCACCGGCCGCATCCAGGAGCAAAGGGTCCAGGTACACCAGCCGGGTCCCGGCGGTTTCCAGAACCGTCTCGGCACTTTCCGGCAGGGGGTCGGTGCTGATACCGGCACAACGGGTCAGGCCCGCCAGGAGCAGGTCATCCCCATAGACACGGGATGCCGGCGCCAGCACACCCTGGGGCAACCGGCCTGCGCCCCAGGGCCAGATGCTGTTCACCGTGGGCAGACCCCGCGACTCGCGGGCCTGATTTTCGGGGGCATCAAACAGGACCATCTGCAACTCGTTGAAGCGCTGGTGCCAGAGAGTGGCATCAGGGCCCGCAGGCAACAGGGCATTGATGGGACGACCCAGCACCTGACCCAGGGTGTGGGTCTCGGGCATGGGCGCGTCCCCGGGCAGACGCACATGCCAGTGACCGGGATCCGTGGCCTCGATGTTGAGACCATCCTGGGAGAGGTGTGCATTGAGGCGACTCACCAGCCCTCGGGCCTCATCAGGACCCAGGCGCAGCCCGGCCGGACCGGAGAGCACCAGGTCCGTGATCCCCGCCTCCAGATGGACCGGATCCATGCACATCCAGGGCCCCGGATCCTGTTCCCTGGTAAGGGCCAGGCGCCTCAAGGCAGCCGCAGGCACCGGGCCAGGCAAGCCGAACAAGGCCGAGAGGGTGTTTTCTGGACCCAGATCATCACCGATCTGTGGCTGGGCCCGGGCCAGCAGCCACTCCAGGTGCGGATATCGTCCCACGGTGCCGTAGCTGGCCTGCCAGTCCGCCAGGCGGTCAAGCAGACCGGGGATTACCAGATGCAGGCATGAAGTCTCCCCGGCAGACATGTCCCTAGGATTTATTCCGTTCGGGGGACTGGACCTGAGCGGGTTGCGTGGGCTCATCTACCTCGTAGCTTTCGTAGGGGTAACGCACATGGCCATAACGGATCACCAGCACGGCGGCGGCCAGCAACAGCACGCCCAGAGTCACGCCAATGATCTGCCAGAAGTCCATGCCCTTCATGTCCAGGATCAGGTAGCGGGCCAGGGCCACGATGGCGATGTAGATGGGCATGCGCACCGGCAGCTGCCCGGACTTCACGTAGATGCCCACCATGGCGAGCACCTCCAGGTAAATGAACAGCAGCAACAGGTCCGCCAGGCGAACCTCGCGCTGATCGACCATCAGCATAACCTCCTGAATGATCGCGATGGTCGTTGCCAGGGCGATGACCAGCAGGGCCGCGTTCTCCATCAGCTTGAGGGAAGTAAGGCCTACGCGCCTGGGCGTCATGGACATGAAATGTTTCTCCGGAATCGATGGATGCATCCGCCTTGGGATGATGGGCATTGTAACGTCGTGGCCGCACCAGGACACTGCCGTTCATGATCCGGGCCGGATTCGCTCGCCAGGCAAGCAGCTACACCCAGGGGAAGAATGATTTATGGTGAAGTTCTGCTTTGCGTGCTTCGCGTCTTGGCGAGATAAACCCAACCCTGTGTTGGAATGAATCCCAGGCCATGGACAGAAGCACAAACGAAAGAGGGCCCCGCAAGCGGGGCCCTCTTTCGCACCGGCCCCGATGGGGCGGGAACCGGTGAGGCTGTCTAGATTTGGTCGGGGCGAGAGGATTTGAACCTCCGACCACCTGCACCCCATGCAGGTGCGCTACCAGGCTGCGCTACGCCCCGAGGGTTGCGAAGAATAGCCGATCCCTTTGCGGAAGGAAAGCACAAGGATGGATATTGGGACGCGATTCATCCTTGATACGAAACCTGCTGCGCTCAGCGCTTGAGCAGTTGCAGGATCTCTTCCAGCTCAACCCGCATCTGGCGGATGATCTGCTGGCTCTGGCTGGTATCTTCCTGGGCATCCGGCCCCGCCAGCTTCTGCCGGGCACCGCCGATGGTGTAGCCCTGCTCGTACAGCAGGCTACGAATCTGACGAATCAGGATCACGTCATGGCGCTGGTAGTAGCGGCGATTGCCGCGACGTTTCACCGGTTTGAGGGAGGGGAACTCCTGTTCCCAGTAGCGCAGCACATGGGGCTTGACCCCGCACAGCTCGCTGACCTCCCCGATGGTGAAATAGCGCTTGCCGGGGATGACCGGCAGTTCGCTGTTATTCCCCGCTTCCAACATATGCTTCGACCCGCGCCTTGAGTTTTTGTCCCGGGCGGAAGGTCACCACTCGGCGTGCCGAGATGGGGATTTCCTCACCGGTCTTAGGGTTGCGGCCAGGCCGCTGGTTTTTATCGCGCAGGGTGAAGTTGCCGAACCCCGACAGCTTCACCTGTTCCCCGTTTTCCAGCGCCTTCCTTACTTCTTCGAAAAACATCTCCACCAGTTCCTTGGCCTCACGCTTGTTGAGTCCAAGTTCCTCGAAAAGACGTTCCGACATATCCGCTTTGGTCAGCGCCATGTTCAAGCCCTTAGTGTAGCTCCGACATCCGTTTCGAGTTTTTCTACAATTCCGTTGATGACTTCGTCCACTTCCTGATCCGTTAGAGTGCGTGACAACTCCTGTAAAATCAATCCCAAAGCGAGACTTTTTCGACCATCAGGTACGCCTTTCCCCGTATATACGTCAAATACAACCACTTCCCGCAGCGACGGGATGGCCAGGGACTCGATGGCGTCCCGCACCTGTGACGCCGTACAGGCCTCATCGACCACCACGGCAAGATCACGCCGAATCGCGGGGAATCTGGACTGTTCGCTGAACTTAGGCACAGAACCGTGCGTGATGGCATCCAGATTCAGCTCCATCACATAGACATCCTGGTCCAGGTCCAGGCGGGCCAGCAGCTGGGGATGCAGCGCACCCAGCCAGCCG
>JBHEOJ010000046.1:0-14400 GCA_046260855.1 Thioalkalivibrio sp. | reverse complement strand
GGTTACATCGCCGTGGAACTGGCCGGGGTGCTCAACGCCCTGGGTTCCCAGGTGAGCCTGTACCTGCGCAAGGAGACCTTTCTGCGCAACTTTGATCCTATGCTGCGCGACACCCTCATGGAGCAGATGCTCATCGACGGGGTAAACGTGTTGCCCCGCACCGCCATCACGGCCCTGAAAAAGAGCAAGGGCGGCATCGGCCTGGAATGCGAGCAGGGTGAATGCGGCGGGGAGTTCGACGCCGTGATCTGGGCCGTGGGCCGCACGCCCAACACCGGAGACCTGGGGCTTGATGAGGCCGGCGTCATCCGCGATGCCGGGGGCTTCATCCCCGTGGATGGTTCTCAGAACACCAACGTGCGGGGGGTATACGCCATCGGCGATGTGACCGGCGGTCCCGCCCTGACACCCTCCAGGGCTTTGCCGTGGCCATTCGCATGGGTGCAACCAAGCAGGATCTGGATGATACGGTCGCGCTGCATCCCACCAGTGCGGAAGAACTGGTGACCATGCGGTGAAGGCAGTGGCAAGTCTCAAGTGGCTAGTGGCAAGAACAATATGATTCGATTATTTGAAGAGAAGATGCCTGAGGTTGATGCCTCTGCGTGGGTGGATGAGAGCGCATTGGTGATCGGGGAGGTGCGCATCGGGGCGCACAGTTCCGTATGGCCCATGACCGTGGTGCGGGGGGATATCCATCGCATCGAGATCGGCGCGCGCAGCAACATACAGGATGCCTCGGTGCTGCACGTGACCCACGACAGCCCTTTCGTGCCCGGCGGGCATTCCCTGGTGGTGGGCGACGAGGTGACTGTGGGACACAAGGTGGTGCTGCATGGTTGCCGGATCGGTGAACGCTGCCTGATCGGCATGGGCAGCGTGGTCATGGACGGAGCGGTGATCGAGCCCATGACCCTGCTGGGTGCCGGCAGTCTGGTGACCCCCAACAAGCGCCTGGAGGGGGGCTATCTCTGGCAGGGCAGCCCGGCGCGCCGGGTGCGGGAGCTGACGGACCAGGAACGGGAATACATGGGATATTCCGCCGAGCACTACGTGCGTCTGATGCAGCGCCACCGGGGCTGATCAGGTGTCCAGTTCCTTCAACAGCTGCGCGTGCAGCTGTTGGCTCGCCTCGTCGAACAGCACGAAGCGCACATGGCGTACAGAGGAACGTTTTTTGAGGGTGTCGACGATGGTGCCCAGCGCGATCCGTGCCGCCGCTTCCATGGGATAACCAAAGCTGCCGGTGGAGATGGCCGGGAAGGCGATGGATTCGATGCCACCCTGCCCGGCCAGTTGCAGGGCGTGGCGATAGCAGTCCGCCAAGAGCCGGTCGGCGGGTTCATCCCGGCCATGGACGGGTCCCAGGCAGTGGATGACGAAATGGTTGGGCAGGTGGTGGGCGCTGGTGATCACCGCCTGGCCCGGTTCGATGGGGGCCAGCGGACGGCATTCCTGTTCAAGCCCTGGCCCTGCGGCCCGGTGAATGGCCCCAGCCACGCCACCGCCCGGGAGCAGCCGTGCATTGGCCGCGTTGACGATGGCGTCCATATCCGACTGGTGGGTGATGTCACCCTTCACACATTCGATGATGACGCCGTGAATAGTCCGTGCGGTCATGATGTAACGTTCCTCGTCGAGGTGAGTGTTTAGACGAGGATAGTCGAGCTGGGCTGGGGGCGTGAGGGGGAAGGCGAAAGGCGAAAGGCGTGAAATCACCTGCTTTCCCCCTCGCCCTCAGGGAGAGGGTCGGGGTGAGGGTGGCCCCCTCCCCAACCCTCCCCCGCGATGCGGGAGAGGGGGTTTATGCTTCGGACGCCTAACGCCTAACGCCTAACGCCTAACGCCTAACCCGCTTGTCAGGTGAGCGGGATCAGGGTCAGTTCCACGCGGCGGTTCATGGTGCGGCCCTGGGCGGTGTTGTTGTCGGCCACAGGGCGGTGGGGGCCGAAGCCGATGGTGGTGATACGCACGGAGTGCACGTCCTGGCCCATGAGGTAACCGGCGACGCTGTCTGCGCGGCGCTGGGACAGGGCCATGTTGAGCTCCACGGTACCGGTGCTGTCGGTGTGGCCAGCCACTTCGATGGCGGTCTTGTCGTACTTCTTGAGCACCAGGGCCACGGAGTTGAGCACGTCGTAGAACTGGGCCTTCACCTCGTCGCGGTTCACATCGAAGGTGACGTTGCCCGGCATGTTGAGTATCAGGTTGTCGCCGTCGCGAGTCACGCTCACGTCAGTACCTTCCAGCTGCTGACGCAGTTCCGCTTCCTGCTGATCCATGTAGTTGCCCACTGCGGCGCCGCCCAGGGCACCGATGCCGGCACCGATCATGGCCCGCTGGGTGCGGTCGCGGCTGCCGGTCACGCCGCCGATCACGGCGCCTGCAGCGGCGCCGATCAGTGCGCCCTGGGTGGCGCGGCTGGTCTTTTGCTCGCCGGTGTAGGGATCAAGGGTGGTGCAGCCGGTGAAGCCGACGATGCTGGCGAGTGCCAGGGGAATCAGTACTTTGTTCATGGGGAAACTCCGGGTTATTTCGGGTTCGGGGTTGATGTTCGGGACACAATGGAGAGTGAGTCCAGCATGAACCCCGCGTTTTGGGGTATTGAACAGCTTCCTGGGTGAATCAGGGCTGAACGGGGCGAAGGGCGTCCATGACCGGTCGGGTCTCGGGGCGCACGCCGCGCCACAGGGCAAAGGATTCGGCGGCCTGTTCCACCAGCATGCCCAGGCCGTCGGCGGCCCAGGCCGCGTTGTGTTCTGCGGCCCAGCGCAGGAAGGCGGTGGGCCGGTCTGAGTACATCATGTCATAGCAACCACCGCCAGGGTGCAGCAATTCATCGGGCAGGGGTGGGACTTCATCGTTTAGTCCTGCCGAAGTGGCGTTAATGACCAGGTGGGCGCGCAGGCCCTGCAGGCTTTCCAGGCCGCCGCCGCTCACGGGGCCCAGGTCGGAAAAATCCCCGGCCAGCTGCTGCGCCCGCGCGGCGGTGCGGTTGGCGATGTGCAGCCGGGCGGGTCGTTGCGCCAGCAGGGGCGCCAGCACCCCCCGCACGGCGCCGCCGGCCCCCAGTACGATCAACTCGCTGCCCTCGAGGTCCACCTTGAGGTTGCGGATGAGGTCGGTGACCAGCCCTGCCCCGTCGGTGTTCTCTCCCAACAGCGTGCCATTGTCCTGGACCATGAGGGTGTTCACTGCCCCGGCCCGCCGGGCCCGGTCCGTGAGGCGGTCGGCCAGCTCGAAGGCCTCGTGCTTGAAGGGCACGGTGACGTTGAAGCCCCGATAACCCCGGGCCACCAGCTCACGCACCTTGGACACAAATCCGTCCAAGGGGGCGAGCACCGCCTCGTAGGCCATGTCCTGCCCGGTCTGTGCGGCGAACAGCCCATGGATGCGGGGTGATTTGCTGTGGCCGATGGGATGGCCGATGACGGCATAGTGATCCACAGTGGCAAGTCTCAAGTGGCTAGTGGCAAGGAAAAGCAGGTCCTGCCGAAGGCAGGGCTTGAGGGGGTGTTTCTTACCACTTGAGACTTGCCACTAGCCACGGTCTTTCAACCACTCCGCCACCTGGCGGGCATAGTAGGTGAGGATGCCATCGGCACCGGCGCGCTTCATGGAGGTGAGCGCCTCCATGACGCAGGCCCGCTCGTCCAGCCAGCCGTTCTGGGCGGCGGCCTTGATCATGGCGTACTCGCCGCTCACCTGGTAGACGAAGGTGGGGGCGCCGAAGGATTCCTTCACCCGGCGCACGATGTCCAGGTAGGGCAGGCCGGGCTTGATCATCACCATGTCGGCGCCCTCCTCCAGGTCCAGGGCCACTTCCCGCAGGGCCTCGTCGCTGTTGGCCGGGTCCATCTGGTAGGTGTACTTGTTGCCGCCGCCCAGGTTGCCCGCCGAACCCACTGCGTCCCGGAACGGGCCGTAGAAGCTGGAGGCGTACTTGGCGGAGTAGGCCAGGATGCGGGTGTGGATGTGACCGGATTCTTCCAGGGCCTCGCGCACGGCGCCGATGCGTCCGTCCATCATGTCGGAAGGGGCCACTACGTCGGCGCCGGCCTCGGCATGGGACAGGGCCTGCTGGATCAGCACCTCCACGGTCTCGTCGTTCATGACGTAGCCGCTGTCATCGATCAGGCCGTCCTGGCCGTGGGTGGTAAACGGGTCCAGGGCCACGTCGGTAATGATCCCCAGCTCCGGCACCGCGGCCTTCAGTGCACGCACCGCCCGCTGGGCCAGGCCCTCGGGGTTGTAGGCCTCGGCGGCATCCAGACTCTTGGCCTCGGGTGGGGTGACCGGGAACAGGGCCATGGCGGGCACGCCGAGCATCGCACAGGCCTCGGCCTCGCGAAGCAGCAGGTCGATGGACAGGCGCTCGACCCCGGGCATGGAGGGAACCGGTTCGCGCCGGTCCCGGCCTTCCACCACGAACACGGGCTGGATCAGGTCGCCGCTGCCCAGCTCATGTTCGCGCATCAGGCGCCGGGAGAAGTCGTCCCGGCGCATGCGTCGGGGACGGGCCAGGGGGAAATAGCCGGTGTAGGGGTGCATGAAAGGCTCCGGTTGTCGATTCGGGAGAGATGGCCCGAATGGGTCTGCACAGGATAGCGGAAAGCCCCCGTGGGGTGCATGCCGAGGGGCTTGCAGGCAGGCTCGGAGGTGCTTTTTAGGGCACCTCTAATTACTCTGAGTGCGTCAGATTGGGCGCTCAAATTCGTGCTATCTAGGCGCAAGTCGTACGTAATAGCGTGCTATTGCGAATATTTGCAACGCCGAGAGCGCGAATTCTAGCGTTCAAGATGCGTGCTCACGAATAGTTAGAGGTACCCTTTACTGCGGAAAGCCACCGTTCGTCAGGTCATTTCAAGGATTTTCTGGCGTGGCGCGATGAGATGGTGTATCCCAAGAGTGCATCACATAACCATAACAAGATGGGGGCAGGGGCGATGGCGCATCGCATCCTCGTGGTAGATGAGTCTTCCACGCTTCGTTACATCCTGTGCCGTGGCCTTGAGCGCCATGACCTGGAACCAGCCGGCTGCGAGAGCGCCGAGGACGCCCTGCTGTGCCTGGAGGATCCCTGCTGTCTGCAGGGGGTGGCGGGCGTGCTGCTCGGCTGGCCCGCCGTGCCCGGTGCGGATATCCACCGGCTTCTGGAGCGCCTGGGTACCTCGGAGTACGCCCACCTGGCTGTGCTCCTGGTGGTGTCCGAGATGAGCGAGGACCTGGTGGTCTGGGCACAGGGGCGGCGGATGTCTGCCCTCGTGCCCTGGGACGACCATGGCGAGGCGGCCGGCACCCTGGCCATGCTCATGGGGCCGGGCGAGGTGAACAGTGACGTCCCGGATCGGGGCATGAAGATCTTGTTGGTGGATGATTCTCCCAGCGTGCGTTTTTTCTACCAGCGCCTGCTGGCCCGTGAGGGCTATCGGGTGGTGGCCTGCGCCGATCCCACCAGCGCCTATGCAGCCGCCTGCCGCGAACGCTTTGACCTGGCGGTGATCGACTATTTCATGCCCGAGGAGACTGGCGACCGGCTGTGCGCCCGGTTCAAGGCGGACCCGCGTACGGCCCACATGGAACTGGCGGTGCTGACCGGCGTGTATAACGATCAGGTGATTCGCAATTGTCTGGACGCGGGTGCCGTGGAGTGCCTGTTCAAGAACGAGGCGGAGAATCTCTTCCTGGCCCGCATCGGTGCCCTGTGGCGTTCCATCCTGGCCCACAAGGCGGTGCAGTCCGGGCATCTGCGCGAGTCCGCCATCCTGCAGTCCGCCGGCGATGGCATCTATGGCGTGGACCCAGAGGGGCACATCACCTTCATCAATCCGGCGGCCTGCAAGATCCTGGGCATTCGGGACAGGATCGAGGTCCTGGGCCAGTCGGCCCATGTGCTGTTCCACGGCATCAACCGTGAGGGTCACCCGGTGTCGCCGGAGCGCTGTGCCCTGAGCCAGGCCTATGCCTCCGGGGATCCCCTGGGGGGCTGGGAGGCGGTCTTTCGGCATCGCTCCGGGCGCCTGGTGCCGGTGGCCGGGAGCATTCAGCCCCTGTCCGCCAGCTATGACGAACCGGGCTCCGTGGTGGCCTTCCAGGACATCTCCGAGCGCAAGGTCATGGAGGCCCAGTTGCACTGGCAGGCCGAACATGACGAATTGACGGGCCTGCACAATCGCCGCTATCTGGAGCGGGCCCTGGAGGCGGAGCAGACCCGCTGCCGCAGCACAGGGCAGCGCAGCGCCCTGCTGTTGCTGGACCTGGATCGCTTCAAATACATCAATGACACCGCCGGCCATCCGGTGGGGGATGCCCTGCTGGTGGAGGTCTCACGGCGCCTGCATGCCCGCCTGGGCGACGGGCCGGTGCTGGCCCGTCTCGGGGGCGACGAGTTTGCGGTGATCCTGTACCAAACCGATGCGGCCAAGCTGGAAGGCCTCAGTGACGGTCTGCGCCGGCTGCTGCACGAGAGCAGCTTTCGGGTGCAGGGCAGAAACTACCGTCTGAACCTGAGTATTGGTGCCGCCTGGCTGGGACGCGATGGCGAGACCGGCGCCGATGTGCTGGCCAGTGCGGACATCGCCTGCCATGCCGCCAAGCAGGCGGGCCGCAACCAGTTCCATGTCTTTGACCCCAGTCGCGACGACCGGGCCTACATGGGCCGGGACCTGGCCTGTGCGGAGCGCCTGCGCGATGCCCTGGAACATGACCGCTTCCTGCTGCATTTCCAGCCCATCGTGCCGCTGTGCCCCCAGGGCCCTGTCCGGGAGCAGTACGAGGTGTTGTTGCGCCTGGACAACGGGGCCGAGGAGCTCACCCTGCCCGGCGATTTCATTCCCGTGGCCGAGCGTTTCGGACTCATGCCCGAGATTGATGTCTGGGCCCTGGATCGTGCCCTGGAGGCCCTGCGCCAGCTCCAGGGGGCCGGCCGTGCCGCGGTATTCAATCTGAACCTGTCCGGACGCACACTGAGCGACCTGCCCATGCTGGAGCGCATCCGGGATCAGGTGCTCGACAGTGGCCTGGACCTCACCTGCCTGGTGTTCGAGATCACCGAGACCTGCGCCATCCTGAATCTCAGTGCCGCCCGTTCCTTCATCGACGCCCTGCGGGTACACGGGGTGCGTTTTGCCCTGGACGATTTCGGCACCGGCTTTTGTTCCCTGTCACACCTCAAGCAGTTGCCCGTGGACATCGTCAAATTCGATGGCCAGTTCGTACGCGAGCTGCATCGCAACGACACGGATCGGGCCATGGTCTCGGCCATGAACGACATCGTCCATGCCATGGGGCTTAAGAGCGTGGCCGAGTACGTGGAGTGCGAGGAGGTGCTGGGCTGTCTGAAGGCCATGGGTGTGGATTATGCTCAGGGCTTTCACGTGGGTCGTCCGCAAGGTCGGCCGCAGGTGCCGGCCCAGGAGGGGATGGTGCGGCTCCTGCCCTTGGTGGCGGAGTGCACCCCTGAGCTTCTTCACTGAGCCCGGCGTTCGTGTGCCCCTTAGCAGGCTGTTGAAAGGGCATCTGGTGGATGCCAGGCAAGGCGGAAAGCGGCGAAAAAGCGCAGTGTACATGCGAGTACATGAGCCCAGGTCGCTTGGACGCTTTGAGCTGCTTTCCAACGCAGCATGGCGCCGCCCGAGGCTTTTTCAACAGCCTGCTAGGCGCTCATTCTTTCGCCCAGTCCCTGGGCTTGAGGAAATGTTCGTACAGCCGGGCCTCCGGCGTGCCCGCCTCGGGTTGCCAGTTGTAACGCCAGCGCACCAGGGGCGGCAATGACATGAGGATGGATTCCGTGCGTCCCCCTGATTGCAGCCCGAACAGGGTGCCCCGGTCATAGACCAGGTTGAACTCCACGTAGCGCCCCCGGCGGTAGAGCTGAAAATCCCTTTCCTGTTCCCCGTAGGGGGTGTCCTTGCGCCGTTCCACGATGGGCAGGTAGGCGTCCAGGTAGTGATCGCCGACACTCTGCATGAAGGCGAAGCTCTTCTCAAATCCCCACTCGTTGAGATCATCGAAGAACAGCCCACCGATGCCCCGGGGTTCTTTGCGGTGCTTGAGGAAGAAATACTCGTCGCACCATTGCTTGTAACGGGGGTAGACGTCCTCGCCGAAGGGTTCGCAGGCGTCCCGGGCCACCCGGTGCCAGTGCACGCAGTCCTCGTCCTGGCCGTAGTAGGGGGTTAGGTCGAACCCGCCACCGAACCACCAGATGGGTTCGGCCCCCTCCTTCTCGGCGATGAAAAAACGCACGTTGGCGTGGGAGGTGGGCGCATGGGGATTGCGGGGGTGGATCACCAGGGAGACCCCGGTGGCCTGGAAGCGCCGTCCCGCCAGCTCCGGGCGGTGGGCGGTGGCCGAGGGGGGCAGGCTTTCACCCGTCACGTGGGAGAAGTTGATCCCCGCCTGTTCGAACACGCCACCGTCGGTGAGCACGCGGCTGCGCCCGCCGCCACCTTCCTCCCGGGTCCAGCTGTCTTCCATGAATCGGCCTGTGCCGTCGGCACGTGCCACGCCCGCGCAGATGCGGTCCTGCAGGCCATTGAGATAGTCAATCACGGGTTCGATGCGGGCGAGGTCGGTCATGGTCTTGGCTGCAGTCACCTAAATAAGGGATGTAAGGGTATCGGGCTTGGCCGTGATTGTCTGTTGTTTATCCCTTGTCAGTGGTCAGTTGCTGAACCCATTGACACAGGATTTGCCTGACAACTGGCTAGGCCCTCAGCACCTCGCCGCTGAGCACGTCCCGGATCTCGCTGGGACGGTCGCGATCGCCGACGTTGCCCGCCAGGATGCCGTCCAGCAGGTGGTGCAGCTGTTCGGCAACAACTTGCGCGCTGCGGGCGGGTTCCTGGCCGGAGAGATTGGCGCTGGTGGACACCAGGGGCCCGGCCAGCCGGCACAGGGCGGCGGCCTGGGGATGATTGGTGACCCGCACGGCCAGGGTGTCATGGTCGCCCGTGAGCCAGTCCGGGGTGTCCGGGGTGGCGGGCCACAGCCAGGTCACGGGGCCTGGCCAGGACCCATGGGCCCGGGCGGTGAGTGACCGGTCCAGGGGTTTGAGATATGGGGCAAGCTGGCTGAATTCGGCGGCGATGAGGATCAGTCCCTTGGCGGGATCTCGCTGTTTGATGTTTAGCAGGCGCTTGACCGCGGAAGGGTTGGTCGGGTCACAGCCCAGGCCGAATACCGCCTCGGTGGCGTAGGCCACCACGCCGCCGCAACGAATCAGGGCGGCGGCGTGACGGGGGTCGTGAATCAGGCGCGAGGTGTGTGGGTGGGACATGGCTCAGGCCTGCCCTGTTCAGCGGGAGATGCCGGTCCCGGTCTCGCCGGCGGACTTTTTGGCAGCCGCCTTCTTTTTCGGGGCGGCCTTCTTCGCCGCTGCCTTCTTCTTGGGGGCTGCCTTTTTCTTTGGCGCGGCCTTCTTCGCCGCCGCCTTCTTCTTGGGGGCTGCCTTCTTGGCACCACGCCGGCCCTTGCGCTCGGGGGCGGCGGCCAGCAGGGCCTGGCATTGCTCCAGGGTCAGGGCCTTGGGGTCCTCGTCCTTGGGGATGCGGGCATTCTTGTTGCCGTCGGTGATGTAGGGGCCGTAGCGCCCGTTGACCACCTGGACCCCGGCCTCCTCGAAGACTCGGATGTACTTGTTGGCATCCGCTTCCTTCTTCTCGGCCACCAGTTCCAGTGCCCGGGGCAGCTCGATGCTGAAGGGATCGTCCTCGGGCTTGAGCGAGGCGTAGCGACTGCCGAATTTCACGTAGGGGCCGAAGCGGCCGATGTTCACCAGTACCGGCTCCCCTTCCAGGGTCTCGCCCAGCTCCCTTGGCAGCTTGAACAGCTCCATGGCCTCATCCAGGGTGACGGCGTCCATTTTCCTGCCCGGAGGCAGTCCGGCGAAGCGGGGCTTCTCCTCGTCGTCCTTAGTGCCGATCTGGACCACGGGTCCGTAGCGGCCCATGCGCACACTCACCGGGCGGCCGCTCTTCGGATCCATGCCCAGTTCGCGGGACTGCACGGCCTCGGCGCGGGTGACGGTGGCCTCTTTCTCCTGGACCTGGTCCCGGAAGGCGGTCCAGAAGCCCTCCATCACGGGCACCCATTCCTTCTCGCCCCGGGAGATCTCGTCCAGCTCGTCCTCCAGCCGGGCGGTGAAGTCGTAGTCCACGTAGCGGCTGAAGTGCTGGGTGAGGAAGGTATTGACGATGCGCCCGATGTCCGTGGGGGTGAAGCGCCGGCTGTCCATTTCCACGTACTCCCGCTGCTGCAGGGTGGAGATGATGCTGGCATAGGTGGAGGGACGGCCGATACCGTATTCCTCCAGGGTCTTCACCAGGCTGGCTTCCGTGTAGCGGGGCGGCGGCTCGGTGAAGTGCTGTTCGGCGCGCAGTTCCTGCAGCGTGATCGTGTCGCCCTCTTCCAGGGGCGGCAGGATGCGCTCGTCGCTTTCGTCCTTGGAGTCGTCCTTGCCTTCCTGGTAGACGGCCATGAAGCCGGGGTCGCGCACCGAGGAACCGGAGGCGCGAAACAGGTGCCGATCGGTGCCGGCGGCCAGGTCGGCGGACACGGTGTCCAGGGTGGCATGTTGCATCTGACAGGCCACGGTGCGCTTCCAGATCAGGTCGTAGAGCTTGAATTGGTCGGTGGTCAGGTGGCGCTTGACCTCCTCGGGGACGCGTCTCGCGGAGGTGGGGCGTACGGCCTCGTGGGCCTCTTGGGCGTTCTTGGCCTTGGTCTTGTACTGGCGCGGCTGTTCCGGCAGCGCGTTGCGGCCGTAGCGTTGCTCGATCAGGCCGCGGATCTCGGCCAGGGCCTCGCCGGCCAGGGTCACCGAGTCGGTACGCATGTAGGTGATCAGACCGACGGGGCCGGAGCCCAGGTCGATACCTTCATAGAGTTGCTGGGCCACGCGCATGGCGCGGCTGGCGGAAAAGCCCAGCTTGCGCACGGCTTCCTGCTGCAGGGTAGAGGTGGTGAACGGCGGCGCCGGGTTGCGCTTGCGCTGTTTCTTTTCCACCCGGGCCACCCGCAGCTTGCCGTCGGCGGCGCTGAGCAGGGTGTTGCGGGCGGCCGTGGCGCCGGCCTCGTCCGAGATATCGAACTGGTCCAGTTTGTTGCCGTCCAGTGTGTGCAGTTTGGCGTTGAAGGCCTGACCCTGCTTGTCCAGGTCCGCCTCCAGGGTCCAGTACTCCCGGGTGACAAAGCGTTCGATCTCCTCTTCGCGCTCCACGATCATGCGCAGGGCCGGGCTCTGCACCCGTCCGGCGGACAGGCCGCGCTTGATCTTCTTCCAGAGCAGCGGTGAGAGATTGAAACCCACCAGATAGTCCAGGGCGCGGCGCGCCTGCTGGGCATTGATCAGGTCGTAGGACAGGCCCCGGGGGTGTTCGATGGCTTCCTTGACCGCCCGTTGGGTGATCTCGTGGAACACTACTCGCTGTACGTCCTTCTCACCGATCAGGTCGCGTTCCTTGAGCAACTCGTAGAGATGCCAGGAGATGGCCTCACCCTCGCGGTCAGGGTCAGTGGCCAGCAGCAGGCGGTCCGCCTTGCGCAGGGCCTTGACGATGCTCTCCACGTGGCGCTCGTTGCGCTCGATGACCTGGTAGTTCATACGGAAGCCGTGTTCCGGATCGACCGCGCCCTCTTTGGGCACCAGGTCGCGCACATGGCCATAGGAAGCCATCACCTCGAAATCGGGTCCGAGGTATTTCTTGATGGTCTTGGCCTTGGCGGGGGATTCGACGATGACCAGGTTTTTTGTCATGGCCTGGTGTCCGTGCTCCGTGGGCGATGTGCGGCGGGGATCAATGCAGGAATTCCGGGGGTAAATCAAACATCATGCTCTCCAGCCAGGTATAGGCGGCTTCCTGATCGGGTCGGTTGAACAGCACCATGAGGGTGACCCACTTGAGCTGATCGAGGCTGATCTCCTCGGCATCCAGATCCATGATGCGGTCGATCACCAGCTCACGGGTGGCGGCGTCCAGAACGCCGTTCTGCTCCAGGAACAACAGGAAACCCCGTGACCGGGCGTCGAGACGATCGGTCTCGCGCTCGGTGTAGACACGCAATGCGCTGTTGCTGAGAGGCTGTTTGAGCGGGTTGTTCTCCTGATTGGCCAGGTTTTCAAGCCAGTCGAAGGCCCGGTCGATCTCTGCACCCGGGAATCCGGCCTCCAGCAGCTTGTCCTGGAGTTGTATCCGGTCGGGCTCGATCTCGGTGTCCTCGTCAATATAGTTCTCGAACAGGTACATCAGCACGTCTAACACGTTTTCTTTCATTTCCAGGATTCCGACTGGTGGCGGACATAACGCCCGCCGGAGAGGGAGACCACCTGACCGCGGAGCTCCATGATCAGCAGCATGGAGGAAACGACCTCGACGGTCAATCCGCTGCGGGAGACCAGCTGGTCCACGGTCACCGGGTCGTAGCCCATGTGCTGGAGCAGGGCTTCATGCTCTGGATTATCAGTAAAATCAGCTTCTTGCGCAGGCCCTGACTTGCCCGCCGCCGGGGGCAGCTGATCTATCTCGGCGTGCAACTGGGGGGACAGCTCTTCGAGCACGTCGCTGGCGGTTTCCACCAGCTTGGCCCCCTGGCGGATGAGTCGGTGACAGCCCCGGGCCACGGGATTGTGGATGGAGCCGGGGATGGCAAACACCTCCCGGCCCTGTTCGCTGGCATAGCGGGCGGTGATCAGCGAGCCGCTGTTGAGCGCCGCTTCCACCACCAGGGTCCCCAGGCCCAGGCCGCTGATGAGCCGATTGCGGCGGGGGAAGTGTTCCGGCCGGGCGGGGGTGCCGGTGGGGAACTCCGTCACCAGGGCGCCCTGCTCGGCGATGCGATGGGCCAGGTCCCGGTGCCGGGCTGGGTAGACCCGGTCCGGGCCGGTGGCCACCACGGCGATGGTGGCGCCGCCGCCGGCCAAGGCGCCTTCGTGGGCGGCGGCATCGATGCCCAGGGCCAAGCCGCTGGTGATCACCAGGCCGCTGCGGGCCAGATGGGCGGCGAAGGCCCGGGCGGTCTCGGCGCCGCCCGGTGTCGGGTGCCGGCTGCCCACCATGGCCAGCTGGGGTTCGCTGAGCAGATTCGGGTCCCCTGTCACGTACAGGATGCCGGGCCCGATCTCATGCAGGCGCGGCGGGTAACGGGGGTCGTCGGGGGTGAGGATGTGATGCTGCGGGGCCTTGGCCCATTGCAGGTCCGCCACCACCCCAGGCGGGAGGTCCGTCTGGGCGATAAAGCTCAGGCCCGCATCTTCCAGGCCCGCTTCACGCAGGGCGTTGCGGGAGGCACTCAGCATTCGGGCTGGGGAGCCGAAGCGCTCCAGCAGCCGCGCCAAGGTGGCGGGGCCCACACCCGGGGTATGCCACAGGCGTAGCCAGTCCGGCAGGACATCCTTGTCCGTCATGGCAGTCTCAGGGATGGCGCAGGCTGTAGCCTTCCTGGATGGGTCGGGTGGATTCCATCACCAGGGCGTAGCTGACCTTCTCGAAGGTGCGAAACACCATCATCAGGCCGATGCGCTCGTCAGGCAGTGTGACGGATTCGCCCCGCTCGCTGGCGATGTTGTCCGTGACCACCCGGCCGGACTGGTAGGTGGCCAGCACATGACCCTGTTCGATGCCGTTGCGTTCGCCCAGGTTGATCACGGCCACCTGGTAGCGGGCGATCTGGCTGATGGCGTCGAACAGGGAGATAACCTGACCGTTCACATGGGCCGGCGGGGAGTGGGGAGTGAAGACGAAGTCCTGGTCGCTGTTGTCCAGGGGCAGCAGACGGTCGCCCTTCAGGGCCTCCCGGTCGCTGCGGGTGATGTGCATGGTGGCCGGATCCCCTTCGCGCAGCATCTCGGCGTCACCCACGGGGATGGCCTCGAAGCCCAGCAGTTCGCCGGTGACCGGGTCATTCAGGGCGCCACCTTTGCGGAAGATGCTGTAGCGGGTGCCCTGCTGGCCATCGTCCAGGCCGCGCACGTAGACGCGGTCGTTGGCACCGAACACCAGGCGATCGTCCTGGGAGGCCAGGATGTAGGCGGCCTGGTCCAGTTGTTCCTCGGTCACCACCCGCGGGCGCACCAGGAACTGGTGCAGGCTCTGGATGGGTACGTCTAGGGCCGGGGGCAGTTCTTCGGCCCGGACCTGGGGGGAGAGGCGATGGGTGGGCCGCACGCGGGGGCCGCCATCCACCATCAGGCGGGGTTGGCCGTCGATATAGAACAGGGTGATCACGTCACCGGGGTAGATGAGGTGGGGGTTGGGGATCTGGGGATTCACATACCAGATCTCCGGCCAGTACCAGGCATCGCGCAGGAAGGTGGTGGCGATGTCCCAGAGGGTGTCGCCGCGCTGCACCACATAGCGCTCGGGAGCGCTTTCGCGCACGCGCACCGGCTCGGGGGTGGGC
>JBHEOJ010000045.1:0-14521 GCA_046260855.1 Thioalkalivibrio sp. | reverse complement strand
GAGGTGTGGCCAGGTTTGATACGCATGGTTGCCAGGGGTTGACTGTGGGTCGCGGCTTTCAGGGACTGCAGTCAAGGGTTGGCAGGCTTTGCCGTCCCTGCGGTTCATCCCTTCCTGGTAACAGTCCGTCGGTTTGTTGTTATAAATCCTGTAAAGGTTTAGCAAAATCATCGGAATAAGCCTAGGCTTATTTTCCCAGCCCCGACAGGCGTGTCGTTTGCCGGGGATCAGCGGAACCCTGGGGTCGCTGCGGGGCTGGTGGTGTTCGCCCTGCTGAGCAACGTGGCCCTGTTGCTGGTGGATGATGCCGTGCGCGCCACCCTGTCCCTGTTCCTGCTGGCGCCGATCCTTGTCGCCGCCCTGGCCTTCGGCTGGATGGGGGGGCTGCTGCTGGCGGTGTTGTGCAGTGCCGCGCTCTCCCCCCTGGTATTTCCCGCGCTCACCGATGGGGCGACTGTCCTCTGGGTGGAGTGGGGCATCAAGTCCATTTGGTTCGTGGTGATCGCCCTGCTGGTGGGCCTGCTAGCGGGCAATGCCCGGGACATGGCCGGGCAGATCAATCGCCTGCGGGGCACGGACCCACTCACCGGCCTGCCGGACCTCACCGGCGCTCGCAAACACCTGGAGCTGCTGTTGAGCAGCAACGCCGGCGGGGCCGGGGAGGACATCCATGTCACCCAGATTCAGGTCACCAATTACAACCAGCTCAAGACCCTCATTGGTGTGCGGCGCACTGAGGAGATCATGGGCCAATTGTGCCAGCGCATTATGGCGGTGATGCCCCCGGACGCCCATGTGAATCGCTCCGAGCCGGATCTGTTTACCGTGGTCTTCGCCGGCAGTGGCACGGTGCCGGTGAAAGACCAGTTCAAGCGCCTGCAGGAGGTCAGCGATGCCCCCTACGAGGTGGACGGCATGCAGGTGTTCACGGACCTGGTGGCGGGCTCGGCCAGCAGCCCACGGGGCGGCGCCAGTGCCGAGCGGCTGCTTACCGACGCCCGGGAACAGATGACCGTGCGCGGGCGCCGCCGGGGTGCCGGGCTGGACGGCGGCATGACCTTCATCGATGGCGGGCCGGCCAATCTGGATCTGTTGGGTGAGGTGGGCCGCGCCATCGAACAGGGGGAGATCCGCGTCGTCTACCAGCCGGTGCTCGACCTGCGCACCCGGGCATTCGTGCAGCTGGAGGCCCTGGCCCGCTGGAATCACCCCATCCGGGGGCTGGTGCCGCCCAGCAAGTTCATCCCCCTGCTGGAACAGTCCGACGTGGTCCATGAGTTCACCCGCTGGATGATTCAGGAGGCGATCAACCGGGTGGCCGAATGGCGCGAGCTTGGGCAGTCGCTCACGGTGTCCGTCAACCTGACGCCGCGCGATCTTATGGATCGGACCCTGTTGCAGGAGATCCCGCCCATGCTGGAGAAACGCGGGGTCAGCCGGGACGCCCTGGGGCTGGAGATCAGTGAGCAGGTCATCATGTCGCTTAAGGGGGCGCAACTCGAGCGCATGCGGGAGTTGAAATCCCTGGGCGTGAGGTGTGCCGTGGACAGCTTCGTGGGCAACCGGGTACCGCTCACCCACCTGCGTACCCTGCCGGTGGACACCATCAAGCTGGATGTGGCCAGGTTGTGCGATGGCAACGGACGCCTCAAGGACACGGAGACCACGCGCATCATTGTGCAAATGGCCCATGACCTGGGGCTTGAGGTCATGGCCAGCGGCGTGGAGAACCCCGTGCAGATGAAGGAATTCATCGGCCTGGGTTGCGACCTGATCCAGGGCTTCCTCGTCGCCAGGCCCCTGGAGGCTGATAAGGTGGCGGCGGTGCTGGGCAATGCCGAGGGGCACAGGTTGGAGCTGAGCGACGCGGTGTCGCGCGCCACTGAACTGTCCCGCGCGCCACCGGCCGCCGGCTGAACGGATGCTTTCACGATCCCATTCTGTCCGCGCGGACACTGGTGTCTCGGCGGGGATCAGGGGATCATGCCGTGAATAGTCTGTAAATGGTTTGTAACCAGGGAAACCAGTACATGCACGACGAAGAGGCCCGCCTCGCCGCGCTCAAGAGTTATGACATCCTCGATACCCCCTTCGAAGAGAGTTTCGACGACTTCACCCGACTGATCGCTCACATCTGCGAGGCCCCCATCGCGGTGATCAACCTCGTCGACCGGGAGCGCCAGTGGTTCAAGTCGGAGATCGGGCTGGGTGTGCGCGAGACACCGCTGGACATCTCCATCTGCAAACATGCCATCCTGCAAAAGGGGCTGTTCGTGGTGCCCGACACCACCCTGGACGAACGGTTTCAGAATAACCCCCTGGTGACCGGCGAGCCCTATCTGCGTTTTTATGCCGGCGCCCTGCTGGAGACCGAACAGGGACTGCCCCTGGGTACCGTGTGCGTCCTGGACTACAAGCCCCGGCAGCTCACGGAGGCCCAGGCTGACGTGCTCGGGATCGTGTCCCGCCAGGTGATGACCGCTCTGGAACTGCGTAAACGAACCCGCAGGCTCCAGGAGGCCCTTGCCCGCAACGAGCAGCTGCGCGAGGACCTGGAAGAGCAGCAGCGCCAGTTGCTCCTGCTCAATGAAAAACTGGAATTGCTGGCCACCACGGACCCCCTCACAGGCCTGCACAACCGGCGTGTGTTCGAGCAGACCATGAAGCGGCAGATGGGGCTGTTTGAGCGCAGTGGTGTCCCCTTCTGTCTGGTGTTGCTGGACCTGGATCACTTCAAGGAAATCAATGACCGGCATGGCCATGATCAGGGCGACCTGGTATTGCAACAGGTGGCAGGCATGATGCGCCCTGCATTGCGTGAGGTGGACATGCTGGCCCGTATCGGTGGCGAGGAGTTTGCCATGATCCTGCCCGACACCGACGAGGAGGACGCCATGCAGGTTGCCGAGCGCCTGCGCAGGGAGGTGGCCTGGGCTGACTGGGAGACGGGGCCGCTCACGCTCTGTGCCGGTGTGGCAAAGGTGATGCCGGGGGACACGGGAACCTGTCTGTTCAGTGCGGCCGACAAGGCCCTGTACCGGGCCAAGGATGCGGGCCGCAACCAGGTCTGTGTTCGGCAAGCCCCCCTTATGGAGACAGACGTATGAAGATCTGGGTGGATGCGGACGCCTGTCCCGTGGTGATCAAGGACATCCTGTTCCGGGCCGCCGAGCGTACCGCCGTGCCCCTGACCCTGGTGGCCAACCAGCCGGTGCGCGTGCCGCCCTCCCGGCACATCCGCATGATCCAGGTGTCGTCGGGATTCGACGTGGCCGATAACGAGATCGTCAAGCGGGTGGAGACGGGAGACCTGGTCATCACCAGCGACATCCCGCTGGCCGCCGAGGTGATCGAGAAGGGGGCCCATGCCCTGAGCCCCCGGGGCGAGATGCATACCCGGGACAACATCGGTGCGCGGCTCAACATGCGGGATTTCATGGAGACCCTGCGTGCCAGCGGCATTCAGTCCGGTGGTCCGGCGGCGCTCAGCCAGAAGGATCGACAGGCCTTCGCCAATCAGCTGGATGTGTTGTTGCGCAAGCGCCCCACGTAATGTCCCAGATCGTCTCCTGGATGCGTGCAACTCGGGTGAGGCACCAGCCATCCGGTAGTCCCTGTTTCCCTGCGTAGGAGCCCAGCCCTGTGGGCGATCATGCAGGTCGGGGCTTTCGCCCAGGGGGCTGGGCTCCTACGCAGGGGGCGGCAGGTCTGATGGCCTCCGATCCGCCACGGGATGCACAAGCCGTCCAGGCATCACGGTGAGCTCGGGGGCGTATCCGGGAGGATGCACCGGGATGTGCATTCATGGATGACGATCTGTCTATCGGTGCATGGGTGCCGAGAGGAAATTGAAGTGGTACGCATGGGGTCTGGTCTTTACCTTCGCTATCGTCTGTTGCGACGACGCGCCTGGCGCTGGCTTGATTGCCATCCGCGGGTGGACGCAGTGTTGCGTTCCAGTGGTGCCCTGAGTACCCGGGATGGGGCGATTTCCCGCGGTGTCGCCGTTGGCCTGTTCGTTGCACTGATGCCGTTTTTCGGTATCCAGACCCTGATCGTCATTGCCGGATGCATCCTCGTGCGCGGCAACTTTCCCGCCGGCCTGGTGACCTCCTGGATCAACAACCCCTTCACGGTGGCCCCCTTGTACCTCGCCTATAACGCCATTGGTGATTACCTGTTCTCGCCCCTGCTGGGCCCCGCCGTGGATCTCTCCGGACTGGAGCGGGAGGTGGCCCTGGAGGCCATGTATCTCGGGGCGGGCGCCCTGTGCGTCGCCGCGCCGGCGGCGACGCTTGGCTATTTCCTGAGCGCCGTGGCAGAACGTCGCCTGCGCTCCCGCCGGACCACCCGCCGCCAGGCCTGAGCCGGGTCTTGAGTCTTCAGGGGATGCTTGCCAGTCCAGTGCCCGCGGGAGGAGGATAGGCAGGCGCATCGGGGATGTATTCCACAGCTGGGTCGGGAGGTAAAGGGATGTTCATCAGTGTGCTTGAGTTGTTCAAGATCGGGATTGGCCCCTCCAGTTCCCACACCATGGGCCCCATGGTGGCGGCGGCGACCTTCGCGGGCAGGGTGCGGGATTTCCTGGGTGATCATCCCGTGACGGGTGAGCTGCGCGTGGCTTGCACCCTCAAGGGGTCCCTGGCCTTTACCGGCAAGGGTCACGGTACGGATCGGGCCGTCACCCTGGGTCTGCACGGGCATCTACCCCGGGCCGTGGCGGACCTGGACGTGGAGGCCTTGATTGGGCAGTTGTGCAAGGCGAATGCCCTGACCCAGGAGGGTCTGTCCAGTGTGGGTTTCTCGCCCCATCGGGACATTGTCTTTGATCGCAGCGAGACCCTTCCGGAACATCCCAATGGCATGATCTTCCAGCTGCTGGACCTTGGCGGCGAGGTATTGCTGGAGGAGACCTACTTTTCCATCGGCGGCGGTTTCATCAATACGCTGGCGGAGATCCATGAGCTGGTGGCGCCGCTGCGCATGGAGTCTGGCGATTCCTGTCCCTATGGTTTCGATTCGGCCCGCGCCATGTTGACCATGGCCGAGGAAAGCGGCCTGTCCATCTCGGACATGAAGCGGGCCAATGAACTGGCCGTCATGTCGTCGAAGCAGCTGGACGAAGGCCTGGATTCCCTATGGGAGGCCATGGGCCGATGTGTGGACCATGGACTCGAGGCCGAAGGCATCCTGCCCGGTGGCCTGGACCTGCCCCGGCGTGCGAAAGGACTCCATAAACAGCTCAAGGCAGATCCGGGTGGCGCCAACGTCAACGACTGGTTGTGTGCCTATGCCATGGCGGTGAACGAGGAGAACGCAGCCGGACACATGGTGGTGACGGCGCCGACCAATGGCGCCGCAGGGGTCATCCCGGCGGTGCTTTACTACTTCATGCTTCACGAAGGCGGCAGCATGGCGCAGATGCGGGAGTTCCTGCTCACGGCCGGTGCCATTGGCGGTCTCATCAAGCATCGCAGTTCCATCTCCGGGGCCGAAGTGGGTTGTCAGGGGGAGGTGGGTTCGGCCGCCTCCATGGCGGCGGCAGGCCTTTGCGCGGTGCGGGGTGGCACACCCGGTCAGATCGAGAACGCGGCGGAGATCGCCCTGGAACATCATCTGGGCATGACCTGTGATCCGGTCAAAGGTCTGGTGCAGGTGCCCTGCATCGAGCGCAACGGTTTCGGTGCCCTCAAGGCCTATACGGCGGCCTCCCTGGCGTTTCGGGGCAGCGGAAAACACTTCATGCCCCTGGATAACTGCATCGCGGCCATGAAGCAGACGGGGCAGGAGATGTCGTCCAAGTTCAAGGAAACGTCCCAGGGGGGGCTGGCAGTCAGTATCACGGAATGCTGAGCATGCGACGAGGCCGCGACGCCTGAGGAGCGCACTTTCCCATGGTATGGATTCGTTGAACCGGCTTATGATCGGGGACCCTGATCCGTGTCTGACTCCTGGGGCAGATCGGTTTACAAGCAAAAGGGGCGATGACCTGGTCATCGCCCCTTTTGCTTGTCTGCCTGAATCGTGTCCCCGGACGGACCCTCCACGGCACAGCTGCTATGCTTTGGCCCGAAATCTTTGCAACGGGACAAGGCAATCATGGACCTCCAGGTCATCATCGACGAACAGATCTACACACTGAACGTGCCCGAGGAGATCATCCAGGAGGCGGTCGAGGTGTTCGACAAGCTAGATCAGGAGATGGATGCGGGCTGGCAGATGGGTCGGGACTGGGTGGCCGATCCCACCCAGGAAGATCGAATCAAGATCGTGGGCGACAAGCTGTTGTCGGCCCTGGAACGTGAGGATCATGACCTGGGCCGCGTAATGGCCGCCTACATCCTCAACCGGGCCCCGGACATCGAGCATCTGTTGCTGGATACCTCGGGAGAACTGCGCAACAGCGAGGTTCACTACGGATAGATGGGTAACTGTGTAATCGTGCCCTGGACATTGCCGGGGCACGACAGTTGCAGACAACACTTATTGGGCGATGGCCGCGTCGGTGAGTGTGTCCAGGGCCTTGGTCATGGCCTGCACGGTTTTGTTGCGATCATCGATGCCGTGGCGTGCGGCCAGGTACTTCGGGTCGTTGTAGCCCAGCCACACCTGACCCTGTGCGTCCTCCCACACCAGGGCCTTCATGGGCAGGTCGATGCCCGCGGTCTGGCTGCTGGTGAAGAAGTGGCTGCCCAGCTTGGGATTGCCGAAGATGATCAGCTCCGTGGGACGCAACTCGATATCCACCTTCTGCGCCCCTTCCTGATGATCCCAGCGTGTGGCGATGCTGATCCCGCGTTCCTTGAGAATGTTTTCCAGCCTGTCCATGGTTGCCGTGGCCCACGCCGGGCCCGGGTTCAAGAGACGAACCACCAGGTAGCGTAGCCGGCGATCATCGCCGTGAGCATGCTCAGCCCGACCCTTGCCCCCAGGGCTGCTCCGCCGATCCAAAGAGAGAGGCCTGCCTTGATCATCGAGTTGGCGAAGCTGGCGATCAGAATGGCCAGCGCCGCTGTGCTGGTGCTCAGGGTGCTGCCGGCCATGTCGGCCAGCGACAGGGTAATGGCATCTACATCCGAGACCCCGGAGAAGGCAGCTAGCAGGTAGATACCCGTGTCACCGAATTTATCCGACAGGGCCCTGGACAACAGCATGATCAGCGCCAGCAGTACCGCGAAGCTCAGCGCCGGCCTGAGTTCGAAGGGGTTCTTCAGGTGGGTCTCGCCACTGGATGCACCCTGTGCTTCGCGGCGCCAGAATAGCCATGCGGCAGCGTAGGTGACCAGGGCCATGGCGAGAATGGGTGCCAGCAGTGTCGTCGCCAGTGTCCAGCTGAAGATGCTGCTGACCACCAGGATGCGCGGAAACATGGTGGCACAGGCGACCAGGATACCTGCCGAGAGAACGTTCTCCATATTGTGGCTTTTTTGTGCCAGGCGGGAGAAGTTGAGTGTGACGGCGGTGGACGAAGCCAATCCTGCGAACAGCCCGGTGAACAGGATCCCCTTGCGTTCGCCGATGATCTTCATGGCGAAGTAACCGGCAAAGGAGATGCTTGCGATGATCACCACCATCCACCAGATCCGGTAAGGGTTGAGTGCTGACCAGGGACCGTAGCCTTCGTCCGGCAGTAGGGGCAGGATTACTACGGAGATGAGCAGCAACTTGAGTGTGGCGAGCAGTTCCCTTCGCTCCAGTTTGGCCACCCAGTCGTGGAGTGTGGGTTTGATGCCCAGCAACAGGGTGGTAATCACCGCGCCGGCGGCAGCGGGGGCAATCAGGTCGAGTGCCGACATGGCGCCAAAGGCGAAGGTGAGCAACCCAGCGATGACGCCGGTGATGCCGATATCGGGGTCGTCGCGCTGTCCAATCGCATGGGCTGCAACCAGCACGATGGCCAGGGCCGTGAAGGCGACGGCCAGAAGGAGATGCCCGAGTTCCTGTGACAGCAGGCCCCAGACACCGCCCAGCAGCCCGATGAGGGCGTAGGTGCGTATGCCGGCAACCCTGTGTCCTTCGGATTGTTCCCGTTCGTGCCAGCCGCGCTCAAGGCCGATCAGAAGCCCCATGGCCAGCGATACGCCGAGTGTGTAAAACGATGCAAGCTCGTCCATGGGGCATTATTGCATGGAGCCGGACAAGAACCGCCCGGCTCCATGAGAATGCGCCAATCAGTCGTTGTGCGCTACGAACCACACGTTCATGGGGTCGTGGGGCAGCACATGGCGAGTAATCTCCCCAAAGCCCGCGTCCTTCAGCATGGCCTCGGCGATTTCCCAGCCCCACAGGGTTCCCAATCCTTCACCCTCCTGCCCCAGGGAGACCGGCGTGCAGTGAACGCAGGAGATGGCGTACAGAAACGAGGCCATGGGGAAGTCCAGGTTGTTCTCCAGGTGCGCGGCGCCATCGATGTCCTGCATCAGGTAGATGCCCTGGGGTCTCCGGACGGGGTTGTGAATGCGCCTGTTCAACCATAGCGCCCATCAATGCGTGGTCTGACCAGCATGGGCGCATAGATCCAGACGAAACCGCCGAAGGCCAACAGCCAGAGGGCCTGGGAGGCACCGATCCACACCCCTTGGAGCGACGGCAGGGCTAGAGGCAGCAGGACGCGTACGGCGGCACCTGTTGCGAGCAGGGCGAACAGCCAGCCCAGGATCGGCGGTGGATCGAATACGCTCCGTCCTGTGTGTCCCAGGCTCACGCGGCTCATCATGCTCAGGGTGATCAGGCCGATGCCGCCGTAGGCCAGGGCATGGGTGGCGAGAAACGGATTCAAGGGCATGAACAGGCCTGCGGCCTTGATGCCAAACCCGATGGCAATCCAGACAAAGGCCAGGTAGAGACTCCAGAGCAGCGGTTTTTTCCAGATCCCGGGCGCGTGCCAGTCGTAGAGGCGCAGCAGCTGCAGGAGGAATACCGGCACTGCCAGCCAGGCGGCGGCCTGGCCCCATGGCAGGAACAACTCGACGAGGATGAACAGGGCCAGGGAGATCACGATGGCCTGATCCAGCCAGGCACGCTCCCTGATCCGTGTGCCCTCGCCCAGCCCTTTTTCGATGAAGAACGGCACGACCCTGCGTCCCATGACCATGATCAGCAACACCAGCAGGTACATGCCCAGGTAGAGACCCGCCTGGGTGCCCTGGGGCAGGCTGCCCAGGGCGCCCAGATAGAACAGCCCGTGGGCAAGCGCCAGGAGCAGGGGGATGGCGACGATCCCGCCGTGGCCCCATTGACGGACTTTGGCAACGGGGTGCGCGACCGCCAGCACCAGGGCGAGGTTGAAGCTCAAGTCTAGGATCGCCATGGCCGCCAGGGCACTGTCATGGGGGATCAGGCCCAGGATGCGTGCCCCGAGCCAGCACAGCGCCAGCAGGAGCAGAGGCATGCCGTTGAGGGTCTGCACGCCGGTCCAGTTGCCCACTGCCGTGAGCAGAAAGCCGGCCACCACGGCGAGGCCGTAGCCGAAGATCATCTCGTGGGCATGCCACAGGGTGGGCGACAGTTGCGTGACCGGCGCGTTGACGGGTGCGTGGTAGAGCCATGCCCACAGGAGGGTGGCCACGATGGCATGCAGCCCGGCGAGCAGGAAGAAGGGCCGGAAACCCAGGTGCAGCAGGGAAACGCGATAGTGACCCGGCTCTTCGATATTGAGCATGTGTATCTCCTTGCCGCGCCTTGCGTCTGCCTCGTCATGGACGCGTAGGGGCCGCTGCAGGCACTTGGGCGCAGACTGAAAAGTGGTAACTTGTAGGCATCTTATGCTTGTCCGCAGCCATGCGCTACAGAGACCAGTGGAGTGGTGAAGGGGCACGCAGAAGTGGGTAGAGTGAATCCCATGGATCAGCACCGCATTCATCTCCGGCGAGCCTATGAGGCACCGCAGCCAGACGATGGTCTGCGGGTGCTGGTGGATCGCCTCTGGCCCCGGGGTCTCGGTAAATCGAAGGCCCGCATCGACCTGTGGTCAAGGGACATCGCCCCTTCTGACGAACTGCGCCGCTGGTTTGCTCACGAGCCCGAGCGGTGGCAGGCGTTCCGTACCCGCTATCGCGACGAGCTGGCCACCAGGCCCGAAGCACTGTCCGCCCTGCTGGGGCACTGTCGTGGGGGCACGGTGACCCTGCTGTACTCGGCGCGGGATTCTGAGCACAACAACGCGGTGGTGTTGCGTGAGGTGCTGTTGGAGGAACTGGCCGAGGAGGCGCGTGCCAACGAACCGGCCTCGCCGGTGTGCTACCAGGACCTTAGTGATGAGCTCAAAGGTAGATAAACCCATTTCACCTGCCACGGCCACCTGCACGCTCTGCGGGGCGATGGCGGGGACCTATGCCGCAGACCGACGTCGTGTCTTTTATGGCTGCGATGCCTGCGGACTGATCTTCGCCGATCCGGGCAGTCACCTGGACCCGACTCGGGAAAAGGCGGTCTATGACTGGCACGAGAACGATCCTGCCGATAGCCGCTATCGGGCATTCCTGTCGCGCCTGGCCACGCCGCTGCTCGAGCATCTGCGCCCGGGCATGGAGGGGCTGGATTTCGGCTCGGGGCCGGGCCCGAGCCTGTCGTTGATGTTCGCCGAGGCGGGCATGGGCATGGCGATCTACGATCCGTACTATGCGCCGGATACCCGCGTGCTGGATCGCCAGTATGACTTCGTGACCTGCACCGAAGTGGTGGAGCATTTCAATCGCCCTGCCAGGGACTGGCCCCGCCTGGCGGGGCTTGTGCGTCCCGGCGGTTGGCTGGGGGTGATGACCCGCATGGCCGTGGGCCGTGAGGCATTCCCCGCATGGCATTACAAGAACGATCCCACCCATGTGAGCTTTTATTCGCCGACGGTGTTTCGCTGGCTGGCCCGATATCTGGGCCTGCGGCTGCATCGGATCGAGGGGGATGTGGTGCTTTTGCAGCGCCCGCTGGCGGACGGGGAGTGATGGGGATCAGCCGTCGGCCAGGGTGGTCGCCGGTTCGCCGCACTGGCGTACAAAACGCAGCCGCCGTGGGTAGGGGAAGACATCACCGTACACGCCCCGCTCCACCTCCGCCTGGCGCTGTTTCCAGTAGCGGTAATCGAACAGTTCCGGATGCAGCTCCATGAGCAGGCGTCGCTGCTGAGGTTCGGTGGCGAGAAAGGTGGGGAATTCCTCGGGGAAGATGTCGTTGGGGGATACCGAGTACCAGGGTTCGCAACTCATCTCGTCTTCCGGCGTGCGTGGCGCGGGGATCTTCCTGAAGTTGCACTCGGTGAGATAACAGATCTCGTCGTAGTCATAGAACACCACCTTGCCCGCACAGGTGACACCGAAGTTCTTGAACAGCAGGTCCCCGGGGAAGATGTTCACCGCCATGAGCTGGGAGATGGCCCGTCCCCAGTCATCCAGGGCATCCCGGGCCTCCTGCGGGTCTGCCTGCTCCAGGTAGAGATTGAGCGGCGCCATGCGCTTCTCGATGTAAAGGTGGCGGATGAATAGCAGGTCCCCGTCGATCTCCAGCTTGGAGGCGATCTGCTCCCTGAAGGCCTCCAGCAGCTCCGCGGGGAAGCGGTGCAGGGGGAAGGCCACGTCGGAGAATTCCAGGGTGTCCGCCATGCGCCCGACCCGGTCGTGCATCTTCACCTGTTGGTAACGTTTTTTGACCAGCTCCGGGGTGACTTCCTTCTGGGGCGCAAAGCGATCGCGGATCACCTTGAACACGTAGGGGTAGGAGGGCAGGGTGAAGACCGTCATCACCAGGCCCGGGGTGCCCGGGGCCATCTGGAAATCGTCGTTGGTATCGTCCAGGTGATGCAGGAAATCCCGGTAGAACTCGTTCTTGGCCTGCTTGTGAAAGCCGATGGCCATGTACAGTTCGGCGACGGGTTTATCCGGCATCAGGTCCTTGAGAAAACAGACCGTGGCTGCAGGCACCGGGGTCTTCACCAGGAAGTAGGCCCGGGCAAAGCTGAACACCGCCTCGGCCTGCTCTTCTGTAGTGAGCAGGGTATCGGCGTAGATGCCGCCGTGTTCGTTGTTGATCAGGGGCACGATGAAGGGATGGGCCTCGGCGCCGCGCACCACCCGTCCGATCAGGTAGGCCCCCTTGTTGCGAAAGAAGGGGAACTCCATCACGTCGATGCGCACCTTGTGCATATCGCCAGCCGCCAGGGGCGAGCATTCCCGCAGGGCCGTGGCAATGCGCTTCGCATCCCGGTCGATGTCCTCGTAGGGGGCATTGAAATAGAAGGCGGAAAGGATTTCCCAGATACAGGTCTGCAGCCCGCCGTCCCGGGGGTGAAAGGAGATGTAGCTGCGGTAGCGGCTGGCCAGGGCGGCCCGGTCGGCCACCGACTCGATGAAGATGTTGCGGTTGTTGAAGTACTTGCGCTCGAACAACTGGCAGAACACGGAGTTGTAGAAGGTCTCCGCCAGCTCCGGGCGGCTGTGCTGCTTGAGCAGTTCCGTGTAGAGCCCCTTGACCTCCTGCCACAGGGCCTCGTCCAGGTGCTGGACGCCGAAGCTGGATCGCAGCTTGTCGATGGTCTCGCGCACCCGCTTGTCATAGAAGCTGATGCGCTTGGCCGCGGCGGTGCGCCCGGCCTCCCAGTCGGCTTCCTCGAATCGTTCCCGGGCGCTGCTGGTGATCTCCTGGAAAAAGGAGAAGTGGCGCTCGAAGCCGGTGAGGATCGAGCGGGCAAGCTGTTGGGCCTGGTCTCTCATGGGTGGGTACTAGCCTGCATATCTCACCGGGATCGCGGGAGCAGGCGAAGACGAGCCTGAACCGCGATAGGACACCGGCGGGAACAGTCTGCCATGCTGAAGTTTGCCGCCATTTCAAGGTATTCTCTATATGTATCAGGCTGTTACATGCCAGCCGGTGTCCACCTGGTGAGATATGCGGGCTGGACCTCCTGGGGCCGCGATGGGCGGCCTTTGAAGACGACTATAGCATTCAAAATACCTGTGGGTATCCATGCCTTATATTGGTTTTTCAAATGATAATCATTGGAAACCCCCATCTGTTTCTGCAACCCGTGCTGGTCTAGGGTCGGCCTTATGCGTCAAGATGCGCCCGTCGCCGGCCCGGCCGTCACGGTATAGATAACGACAATGACCACCATGCAGAGAGGATCCAAGATGAACCCCACCAAGAGCAGAGAACAGCAGATCAAGGCCCTGGAGTCCGATTGGGCCGAGAACCCCCGCTGGCAGGGGGTGACCCGGGGTTACAGCGCCGCTGACGTGGTGCGTCTGAGGGGTTCCGTGCAGGTTGAGCACACCCTGGCACAGCGGGGCGCCGAAAGGCTCTGGGCCCTGGTCAATGGCGATGCGAAGAAGGGCTATGTGAACTGCCTGGGGGCGCTCACCGCCGGGCAGGCCCTGCAGCAGGCAAAGGCGGGCGTGGAGGCCATCTATCTGTCCGGCTGGCAGGTGGCGGCGGACAACAACAGCTCCGAGACCATGTACCCGGATCAGTCCCTGTACGCCTATGACTCCGTGCCCACGGTGGTGCGACGTATCAACAACAGCTTCAAGCGCGCCGACGAGATCCAGTGGGGCCGTGGCATCTCTCCCGAGGACGAGGGGGGTGTGGATTACTTCCTGCCCATCGTGGCGGATGCGGAGGCAGGTTTTGGCGGGGTGCTCAATGCCTTCGAGCTGATGAAGAACATGATCACGGCCGGTGCCGCCGGGGTGCATTTCGAGGACCAGCTGGCAGCGGTGAAGAAATGCGGTCACATGGGGGGCAAGGTACTGGTGCCCACCCAGGAGGCAGTGCAGAAACTCATCGCAGCGCGCCTGGCCGCCGATGTGATGGACGTGCCGACCCTGGTGCTGGCACGCACCGATTCCGAGGCCGCCAACCTGCTCACCTCGGATGTGGATGACAACGACAAGCCCTTCATCACCGGCGAGCGCACCGCCGAGGGTTTCTACCGGGTGAAGAACGGCCTGGAGCAAGCCATCAGCCGGGGCGTGGCCTATGCCGCCTACGCCGACCTGGTGTGGTGCGAGACCGGCACGCCTGACCTGGGCTTTGCCCGGGAGTTTGCCGAGGCGGTGCGGGAGAAGCATCCGGGTCAGTTGCTGGCCTACAACTGCTCGCCGTCCTTTAACTGGAAGAAGAACCTGGACATGAAGACCATCGCCAGCTTCCAGGACAAACTCTCCGAATACGGCTACAAGTACCAGTTCATCACCCTGGCCGGCATCCACAGCATGTGGTTCAACATGTACGACCTGGCCCACGACTATGCCCGGGGCGAGGGCATGCGTCATTATGTGGAGAAGGTGCAGGATCCGGAGTTTGCCGCCCGCGAAAAGGGCTATACCTTCGTCTCCCATCAGCAGGAGGTGGGCGCCGGTTACTTCGACGACGTCACCACCACCATCCAGGGCGGGCTGTCCTCGGTCACGGCGCTGACCGGTTCCACGGAGGAGGCCCAGTTCGACGATTCACATTAGTGTCCTGAGTCAGAGATTCGTTGCATTTCAGCGGGCCTGTACGGGATGCGCGGCAAGGCGCTCGAGTGAAGGAC
>JBHEOJ010000044.1:451-14946 GCA_046260855.1 Thioalkalivibrio sp. | reverse complement strand
CTGGTGGCCTTCCCCCGGGTGCTGGCGCACATGAGCGAGGAGCTGTCCTGGACCCAGCGACTGGGTGATGCCTTCCTGCTCCAGGAGGAAGACGTGACCGCCTCGATCCAGGACCTGCGCTACCGGGCCCAGGATGCCGGCAACCTGGACGGTCAGGAACATATCCGTGTGGTACGCGACCGGGAGGTGATCCTCATCGAACCGGCCAACCCCCGTGTGGTGTACGTCCCCTATTACCAACCCACCGTGGTTTACGGCGGCCGCGGGGGTGGCGCGGGTGCGGGTGTCGGTGACCGGTGGCGGCGACGACGTGCGCGTGATGGTCGCGGACGACGGCCCCGGCATGGCGCCCGAGGTGCTCGCGCGGGTGTTCGACCGCTACGTCAGCGGGCGCCCCGCTCCCGCCCGCCGCTTCACCACCTACGACAACACCGCCACCAGGGACGCTCAGCGCCGACCCGACTGGCAGGGTCGGCGCGACACCACGGCCAGCCGGGACCATGCCGGTCCCACACGCCTGGCACCCCAGACCTCCGCCCGAACGCCAACCCACAGCGAGACCGGTCGTCGCGCACCGGAACACCGCCAAGAACGCGCCCGTTCAGACAGCCCGGCCCGGACACCGTCTCTGGGCTCGGCACAGGCCTCCAGACAGGACGCCTGGCACCAGCAACGCCGCCCCGGCGGCGAAATCACAGGCCAGCGCCGCCATGAACAGGGCCTGCAGGACCGGACCCGCCAAGGTCAGGTCACCGACACCCGTCGCAGCATCAACAGCCGGGACATCCCCTCCAGTCACAGCGACCGGATCCGCAGCAATCAGGCCCAGGGCTGGCGTGAGCAAGCACGGGAATCCCGTCCGTCCAGGGGCGGTGCCACGGACTCAGGTCGCAGCCAGACACGCAGCGCTCCGGGCTGGGAACGGGACAGCGGCTGGCAGGGTGGCCGCCGGGACGGTAACCTGAACAGGCAACACGGTTCACAATCAGGCTTTGGCTCCCGGGGCGAGGGGCGCGGCGGCCTCTCCCGCTGACACAAACGGACCAGGATCACCGGTCCCGCCCCCGTCCCTTGTGGGCAAAGCCATGCCCACATCCAGGAAAACGCTCTGTGCTCCTACGCTTCATCCTGTCCCTCACCCTGATCCTCATCATCCTGCCCCATACCGTCCAGGCGCATTTCACCCTGGACCTGGAAGATGGGGAACGCCTGGACGTACGGGTCTGGGGGGAAGGCGGTGACGGCCCACTGATCGTCTGGCTGATCAATCAATACGGCGAAACCGAGGAGCCCCACAACCAGGCGGCCCGGCTGGCGGAGCGCGGTGCCACCGTGTGGCAGGTGGATCTGCTGGACTCCCTGCTGCTGCAACGAAGCAATGAGGTGATACGCAGCCTGAGCGGCGAACCAGTGGCCGCCCTGCTGGCACAGGCCGTGGCCAGCGGCCGGGGGCCCATCGTGATCACCACCTGCGACCGCATGACCGTCCCCCTGCTGCGGGGCCTGCGGGACTGGCAGAAACAGGCCGATGACATGGCTGCCGTGGCCGGCGGCATCCTGTTTTTCCCCAACCTCTACAGGGGTACACCGGTGGCTGGCGAGGACCCGGAACTCCTGGGCATCGTCTCTGCCACCAATATGCCACTGGTGATCCTGCAGCCGGAACTGGGCACCAATCGACAGCGTTTAGAGCATCTGCTGGAGACCTTCCATCAGGCCGGCAGCCCCGCCTACGGCTGGCTGGTGGAGAACGTGCGTGACTACTACCTGCTGCGTACCGAGAGCCCCGAGGCGGCGGAACTGGAAAACCTGGGTGGCCCTTTGCCCCAGGCGGTTCGCCAGGCCATCTTGGACACCCCCTCACAATTGCTGCTGGCCACCCGGCTCCTGAACCGCACACCACGTCCTGACCGGGTGCTGCCCCTGGACGAGGAGACCGAGGCCTCCGCCCCCCTGCCCTTCGGCCTGGTGGAACGACCCGCCTATAGCCCACCTGACTACGACCTGCTGGACGCTCGCGGCACACGACATCGCCTGGAAGAGAGACTGGGCCGGGTCACCCTGGTGAATTTCTGGGCCACCTGGTGTCCGCCCTGCGTCCATGAAATCCCTTCCATGAACCGGCTGGCGGCCGCCTACGACGAACAGGAATTCGCCATCGTGTCCATCAATTTCAAGGAGGCCCCGGATCACATCCTGGCCTTCATGAACGAGGTGGACGTGGACTTCCCCGTGCTTATGGACGAAGACGGCGAGGTCGCCGGGCAATGGCGGGTGTTCGCCTTCCCCAGCTCCTTCCTGCTGGACCGCCAGGGACAGGTGCGCTACTCGGTGAACACCGCCATCGAATGGGACACCGAAGAGGTACGGGAAGTGATCGATAGGCTTAGGGCCGAATAAGTATTTCAGGTGGAATAAACCCGCCCGTGGGGGACAGGTTCAAAAGCGGTCTCTCGCAGGGCACGCGAAGTACGCAAAGGAAGGACAGCGAAAGATCTTAGACGTTGATGTTCTTGCTTGGCGGCTTGGCGCGCTTTGCGAGAATCAAATCGTTTTTTGATTCCATGGAGTACAGCGCATCATGGCTGTCCGGCTTCAGTCGCTCCCGGGCAGATCTTGCGGAACCACACCCGCCTGCGGCCGTTTGCCGGCCGGCCAGCGGGGGCTGACTACGCCCAGGGACATGACGAACTTCAGGCCGTCTTCGACGCTCATGTCCAGTTCCACCACTTCGTCCCGGGGCACCAGGATGATGAAACCGGAGGTGGGATTGGGGGTGGTGGGCACGAACACGGTGATCACTTCCTTGCTGGTGCGTTCCTGCACCTCGCCCACCCCCACACCGGTCTGGAACGCCAGGGTCCAGATGCCCTTGCGGGGATATTCGATCATCAGCACCTTGCGAAAGGCATCACCACCGGCACCCAGCAGGGTCTCCATCACCTGCTTGACTGCGGCATAGATACTGCGCACCAGGGGGATGCGATTAAGCACCCCCTCCCAGAGCTCCATCAGCTTGCGGCCCACCAGGTTGGCGGTGATGAGACCCGTGAGCAGCAGGATGGCCGCCGCCAGCACCACCCCCAGGCCCGGGATCGTGAAACCGAACAGGGCCTCCGGACGCCAGGCGGGGGGCAACAGCAGCAGACTGTTGTCCATGAGGTCCACCAGGAACTTCACCACGAAGAAGGTGATGACCAGCGGGACCCAGACCACCAGGCCGGTGATCAGGTACTTACGCAGGGTGGCAAAACGGGGCCGAAGGCCGGCGTCGCTCATCAGGAGGCCGCTGCGCCGGCCTTGGTGGACTTGCTTTCAGCGGCGGGCTTGGACTCGGGCTTGGACTCGGGCTTGGCTTCGCTGCCTTCCTTGAGATTACGCTTACTGCCGCTCTTGAAGTCCGTCTCGTACCAGCCGCCGCCCCCCAGGCGGAAGCCCGCCGCGGAGATGAGCTTGGACAGGGCCGGCTTGCCGCACTCGGGGCAATCCTTGAGGGGCTCGTCACTGATCTTCTGGATGGCTTCGAGCCGATGACCGCAGGCCTCGCACGCGTATTCATAGATGGGCATTTTCAATCCCTCAGCAAATCAGTCAATATTAACACCCGATTATATGGGGGCGGTTCCGGGAAATTCCATACATACCGCTCCCAGCCAGGCCCACACGCATCAGCTCGGAGTCTTTCATGGCGGACAAGATCGTCATCATGCTGCTCAACCTCAACCCGGACGTGCCCGGCACCCTGGGCGCCCCCTTCTTCCAGGCCACCGTGGCCGCGGCCATGGACCTGGAGGTGGACATCTACTTCGCTGCCCGCACCACCCGCCTGCTGATCCAGGGGGTGGCCGAAAACATCCATCCCGGCGAGGCCAGGGAGAAATCCGTCTACAGCTTCATGCAGGACGCCCACGAGGCGGGAGTCAAGTTCTACGCCTGCGCCGGCGCCATGGCAGAGCACGACCTGACCCAGGAAAACGCCATCCCGGAACTAGACGGCATCCGCGGCGGCGGCGCCTTCGTGGGTGAGATCGTCGAGGACAACGTGGTTACGCTGACGTACTGAGCGGAAAGGGTGAGGCGATAGGCGAGAGGGGTAAGAGCAACCCCATACCCCAAGCCCTCACCCCTCACCTCTCACCCCTGACTCCTGACGCCTCACACTTCACACCTAGCCATGAAATCCATCCTCATCACCGGTTGTTCCAGCGGCGTCGGCCATTGCGTCGCCCGGGGTCTTAAAGACCGGGGCTACCGGGTGTTCGCCAGCGCGCGCAAGCCTGAGGATGTGGAGCGCCTGGCCGGGGAGGGTTTCGAGGCCCTGCAGCTGGACCTGGACGACAGCACCGGCATCGCCGCGGCCGTGGAGACGGTGCTGGAACGCACCGGCGGCCGGCTCTACGCCTTGTTCAACAACGGTGCATACGGCCAGCCGGGGGCGGTTGAGGACCTGACCCGGGAGGTATTGCGGGCGCAGTTGGAGACCAACCTGCTGGGCTGGCTGGAACTGACCAACCGGGTGCTGCCGGCGATGCGCCGGGCGGGCGAGGGACGCATCATCCAGAACAGCTCCGTGCTGGGCCTGGTGGCCCTACCTTTTCGCGGCGCCTACAACTGTTCCAAGTTCGCCCTGGAAGGGCTCACCGACACCCTGCGCCTGGAACTGCAGGGTTCTGGTGTGTGCGTGAGCCTGGTGGAACCAGGTCCCATCGAGAGCCGCTTTCGGGCCAACGCCCACGAAGCCTTTCAGAAGAACATCGACCGGGAACACAGCGTGTTCCGGGAACGCTACGCTGCCGCCGAGCGGCGCCTAACCAAGGAAGGCCCGGCGGCGCCCTTCACCCTGCCCCCGGAGGCAGTGCTGAAGAAGGTCATCCACGCCCTGGAAAGCCCGCGACCCCGGGCCCGCTACTACGTCACCTTCCCCACCTACCTATTCGGCACCCTGCGCAGGCTGCTGCCTGCCACTTGGCTGGACCGGGTGCTGCTGGCTGTCTCGCGGCGGGAGAATCGCTGAAAGGCCGGGGATGTCTTGCCGCAGAGGGAAATACAAATGGACAGGATTAACAGGATTTTTCGGGAGTGACAGGATTAGAAGATTGAGTAGAGCTTTTGAAAGCATTGATCCTGTTAATCCAAAAAAATCCCGTCAATCTTGTCCATTCATTTCAGCCCTCCGCGCCGCTGCGGCAGATGTTTAGCTCTTCGCAGATTGCCCGGGCCACTGTCTCTACCACTGCCGCCACGACAGGCGAGAGACTAGCGCCGTCGTCCAGGGATTGGGGCTCGATGCCGTAAATGACAAGCTCCGGTGGCAACTCGCCCAGGGCGCGGGCCAGTTCCACGGCCTCGGCGAGGCCCAGACCGTGGGAGGAATGGCGGGAGGTGCTCGGCAGGGGTTGATCGATCGTGAGCCGCAGGATCTCGCCGGGCGCTTTGCCCTTTACCACGGCATCCACCAGGAACACCCGATCAAAGCCCGCCCAGCACTGCATTAGCTCCGTTGCTTCTCCCCCGCACTCGGCTACCTGGATACCCGGTGTACCCGACAGCAGCCGGGCCACCGCCGGACCCGCCCCGTCGTCACCGCGCCAGGGATTGCCCACGCCGATGACCAGGGCCTCGCTCACCCCCGTTCCACGGTCAGGTCCAAGAAATGGGTGGCGCAGGAGATGCAGGGGTCGTAGTTGCGGATGACCTGTTCGCAGCGGTGGCGCAGCTGGTCATCGGGCAGGCCCAGGTTATCCTGGACGAAGCCGAGCAGGTCCGCCTCGATGCTGGGCTGGTTCACCGAGGTGGGGGCAACGATCTTGGCATCCTGGATCATGCCCGCCTCATCCAGGGTATAGCGGTGGTAGCAGATGCCCCGGGGTGCCTCGGTGGCGCCGAAGCCGGTGCCTGCCCGGGGCGTTATGTCCACCGCCGGCCGGGCCGGGACCCGGTAGGCGTCCACCAGGCGCAGGGCCTCCTCGAAGGCGAAGGCAATCTCCACCATACGCACCAGGATGCTCTTGAAGGGGTTGCGGCACACCGCTCCCAGCCCGGCCTTGTCCGCCAGGGCGGCAGCGCGGGGCGTGAGCCGCTCCCGGTTCAGGGCGAAGCGGGCCATGGGACCCATGAAGGCGGGACGCCCGGAGTCGCTCAGGTGACTGTGCAGGGCGTTGGAATGGATCACATGGGACTCGGTGAAGATCCGATCGTAGTCCTCCACCGGGGCGTCGAGGCCGCTGCTGGAACCGATGCGCCCGTGCAGAATGGGGTATTCGTCCGGGTGCACCAGGGAGACGAACTCGTAGTCCATCTCGAACTCGGGAAACTCCAGTCCCGCCAGGAATTCCAGGGCCTCGGCGCAGGCCTCCAGGCCCCAGGCCAGGTCCTCGCGCAGGGCCGCCACCTGTGCGGGCGTGGGCGCACGATAGAAGCCGCCCACCTTGAGATTCACCGGGTGCACCTCCCGGCCACCCACCAGGCGCATGAGGGCATTGCCGATCTTCTTGATGCGCAGGCCGTTGCGTACCAGCTCCGGGTAGTCCCGGGCCATGGTGATGCCGTCCGGGTAGCCGAGGAAATCCGGCAGGTGCAGCATGAACACGTGCAGGCCGTGGCTCTCGATCCACTCGCCGCAGTAGATCAGTCGGCGCAGGTCCTCAAGCTCCACATCCAGGCTCACACCGCAGACCTGCTCCAGGGCCTGGGAGGCACCCATCTGGTAGGCCACCGGACAGATGCCGCAGATGCGCGCGGTGATGTCCGGGACCTCGCGAAAGTCCCGGCCCACCAGGAAGCCCTCGAAGAAGCGCGGCGGCTCGTAGATCCGCAGCTTCACCTGCGCCACCCGCTCGCCCTCGGTGCGTACGTACAGGGCCCCCTCGCCCTCCACCCGGGCCAGGGCGTTGACCTCAATGGTCCGCGTCGTCATGCCGTAGGCTCTCCTCGCGGAAGGGATTGGCGTTGGCATTGAAAGTGCGATAGACCCGCAGCAGCTGTCCCCGGTCCATGCCCAGTTGCGAGAGCTGGGCCGACAGCGCCGGGGCGTTGGGGGTCTCCTTGGGACCGAAGCAGCCGTAGCAGCCTCGGTGGCAACCGGGACACAGAGCACCGCAGCCGGCCTGGGTCACCGGCCCCAGACAGGGGGTACCGTTGGCCACCATGACGCAGACATGCCCGGCCCGCTTGCACTCTTCGCACACGCTGGAGGCGGGGATCTGCGGACGCCGGCCGTAGAGGAAGGCGTTGATCACCTCCAGCAGCTGGCCCTTGTCGATGGGACAGCCGCGCAGCTCGAAATCCACCGGCACATGGGCGGCGATGGGATCGGAGGTGGCCAGCGTCTGGATCCAATCGGGGCGGGCATAGACCAGCCGGGTGAAGGCCTCCACATCGGCGAAGTTGCGCAGGGCCTGGATACCGCCGGAGGTGGCGCAGGCGCCTATGGTCACCAGGTGTTTGGAGGCCCGGCGGATCTCGCGGATGCGCTCGGCGTCCTCCGGGGTGGTCACGGAACCCTCCACCAGGGATAGGTCCCAGGGGCCTTCCACCCGGGCGCTGGTGGCCTCGGGAAAATGGGCGATCTGCACCACATCGGCCAGGGCCAGCAGTTCGTCCTCGCAGTCCAGTAGGGTCAGTTGGCAGCCGTCGCAGGAGGCGAACTTCCAGACCGCCAGGGTGGGGCGTTGGGCGCTCATAGCTCGTTCACCCGGAAGGCCGGTTCCATCACCGGGTAGGGAAACACCGGCCCGTCCCGGCACACGAAATGGGGGCCGATCTGGCAGTGGCCGCAGAAGCCCAGGGCGCAACGCATGCTGCGCTCCATGGAGACGAAGGTACGCTCCGGCGCCACGCCCCGGCGATGCAGGGACAGGGCCGAGAAGCGCATCATCACCTCCGGGCCGCAGACCATGGCCACGGCGTTGCGGCCGTCGAAGCCGCCCCGGTCCATTAGCTGGGTCACCACACCCACGTCCCCCTTCCAGTCGGCGGTACCCCGGTCCACGGTGATCCGCACGTCCAGGTCATCCCTGGCCTGCCATTGGGCCAGCTCGTCCCGGAAGATCAGGTCCCGGGGCGAACGGGCACCGTAACAGATCAGCACCCGCCCGAAGGCCTCGCGCCGGGCCAGCACGGCATGGATCACCGGGCGCAAAGGCGCCAGACCGATGCCGCCCGCGGCCAGCACCAGGTCGCGCCCCTCGGCCGCCGCCACCGGCCAGGCGCTGCCGAAGGGGCCGCGCACCCCCACCACGTCGCCTGCCCGCAGCCCCTGCATGGTCCGGGTGACGCTGCCCACGGCGCGGATGGTGTGTACCAGACTGCCGTCCCCATCCATGGCACTCACGGAGATGGCCACCTCGCCCACACCGAACAGGTAGAGCATGTTGAACTGTCCCGGGCGGGCGACGGGTGCCACGCCGCACTCGGGCCGCAGGCGCCAGGTGAACACCTCGCCATCGTCCACCTCCCGGCGCACCTCCAGGATGCGCCAGGGCACTGGGGCCATGGGTTCCTGGGCCTGCATCTCAGCCACCGAGACCGACATCGCCGCCCCCGTAGATGTCCATAGCCTGCAGCCGCGCCGCCTGCAGACGCTGCACGATCAGCGCCGCGAAGCGCTGGTACAGGGCATAGCCCAGCACAGGGTCCCGGTCCATGCAGGCATGCAGGGCCGGGGCGTCGAAATGTACCGTGTGGGTCTCCTCCAGGGTGCGGGCGCTGTAATGCCAGCGGTAGGGCGGCATCAGCCAGGACCAGCCCAGCACCTCGCCGTGCCCCAAGGTCATGAAGATCTCGCTACGGCGCCCGGGGAGCCGGCACTCCAGGGCCACGCGGCCGGTACGCACGAGATAAAAGGCCCTGGCCTCCTCGTGCTCCCGGAACAGGTACTCGTCGGCGCGGAAGGTGCGCAGGGAGGCGTCGGCGGCCAGAAGCCTGGCGTGCTCCTCGCGCAGACCCTCGAAGAAGACCTGATCCTTGAGAATCTCCAACAGGTCGTTCATGCCCCCTGGCCTCCCGTACTTCCCTGGCCGGTGGCAGCAATGGCGGCCACCTCCTCGGTGATGTCGATGCCCACGGGGCACCAGGTGATGCAGCGCCCGCAGCCCACGCAGCCGGAGCTACCGAACTGTTCGTGCCAGGTGGAGAGCTTGTGGGTGAGCCACTGGCGGTAGCGGGCCGCCACGGTGCTGCGGTGGGGGCCGCCGATCATGTAGGAGTGTTCGCCGTTGAAGCAGGAATCCCAGTGCCGCACCCGCTCCGAGGTCTTGCCCTCCAGATCCGGCAGTTCCTCCATCTGGGCGCAGAAACAGGTGGGGCAGACCAGGGTGCAGTTGGCGCAGGAGAGGCAGCGTTCGGCGGTCTGCTCCCAGCGGGGATGCTCCAGGGCCTTGCCGAGCACCTCCCGGGCGTCACCGGGCATGCTGCGCCCCATGAGCTTGGGCGCCTCGTTCCAGACCCGCTCGGCGGCCGCACGCTCCGCCTCGCTGGCCTCCCGGTGATTGAGCCGGTGCAGCATGGCCTCGCCCGCCTCGCTGCCCGCCTCGATCACCAGCATATGGATATCCGCATCGAGCACCTCGGTGAGCGCCAGGTCGAACCCGGACCCGGCGCGCGGACCGGTGCCCATGGAGGTGCAGAAACACGTACCGCCCGGCTCGGCGCAGTTCACCGCCACCAGGAACACCCCCTCGCGCCGGGCCCCGTAGGCCCGATCCCTGACTGCCTGCTCCAGGAACACCCGGTCCTGGATGCCGATGGCCGCCAGTTCGCAGGGCCGTACGCCGATGAATGCACGCCGGGGCGGTTCAGGCTCGCCCGCCTGGGTCTCAAAGCCGCCGTCATCACGACGCAGCACCCGCACCAGGGTCTCCCGGGGCGGGAACAGGTATTTCTTCCAGGAATGGGGGCCGACCACGTAGCCGAACAGGGCCTGGTCGTCGCGTTGACGGAGCCGGTAATGGCCGGGGCCGTGTTCATCGCCCCAGCCGGTGGGGAGATCGGCCACACCAGCCAGGTAGTCGTAGACAATGGCGTTGTCCCGCACGGTGGGACCCACCACCTCGTAGCCGTCATCCGTAAGCAGCTGGATGAGCGTGTCCAAAGTCTGAGGGGCGATTACGTGCAAGCCATGACCTCGGTCGCAGCCCTCGGGCCACACAAGAGACGTTCATGCACCTTAGAGCAAGCCTTGCGAGACCGTCAATGGACGGGATCTGGAGAGAAAGAACCGCAGCCGGGAACTGGCCAGGGGAGGGTCAGCGCTTCCAGTGAGCCACCAGGCCACCCAGGCAGCGACTTGCCAGCCGACAGTTATCCCGTTTGCACTGGTGGCGTGCATCCGTGCCAAAACAGGGGGTCTCGCCACTGGCCGCCTGAAGCCGCCGGATCTCAGCGCCGCCGAGCATATAGGGATTGAGAAAGCGGATGGTGGTCGGCTTCGGGGATGTTTCGAGGACAACAGGTTGGCTCTGGCGCACAGGAAAATCCCTCATCCTTGGTGTGTGGAGAAGTATGGCCCGCTCCCATGACACTTCCTTGACCTGGGTCAAGAAACGCCGGGTGACATGGAATATTCATCCAGGCTTGTGCATCGCACCCTCCCTGGTTTGCCCTCGCCGCCCCCTGACGGACGAGAAAGCATATCCTTTGATTACAGGCGGTTTGCGGCCCGCAGGCCTCGCGTGAAGCCTTCTGCCCCCTACTGCTTCTTGTAGGCCGAGAAATCGAACTTGCCGCTGGTCATGTCGTCCCAGAGGTCCGACTGCACCACCGCCAGCAGCTTGAACAGGCGCCCCAGTTCGGCATCATTCATGAACCCCTGCTTGGGAGATTCCTTCAGGGCCTCCACCAACAAGGCCGCCTGATCCCGGGACAGGTCCAGGATATTGAGACCTTCTTCGCCCATTTCTACACGCATCGTAGTGACTCCAGATTGGTTTATGGTTTTGAATCTAGGGTACCCCAAAGCCGTTCCAAGCTCCGGGCAATGTTGTCTGTGGGGCGTCAGAGACTAACCGTGATGTCCACCACCGTGGATGTTACGGACAACCACGGACGACCTGCGCGCGGGCCGCATGCTGGTTCACACACCAGAGGAGGGCGCAGAGGACTCAATCGCCCACGGGATGACGGAGGCGGGCAACGGTAACTATTTCAGGGGGAGGATTTCCATAACAACAGAGGGCAATTAGGCTCGCTGTTGCTGACCGCTGGCTGTGCTTACCATGACGTTGCGGATAAGTTCAGGACTGTTCAAGAATGCCAGTGTCTCCGCCGGGGTCATCCATGCTTCCAGAGACTCCATCGAGGTTGCACGTTCTGACTTTGCGCCCGCCAACACCAGCGAGGGATCAAATCTGGCCTCACCCACATGCGTGGATTGCAGTTGCGCACAATGCCATTTGCAGAAATCTGGATCACTCAGCATCTCGGAAAAGGAGGTGCGAGCCTCTGACCCATCTTTACTTCCTCCTGCCTTCAGAGACGCCAAGTGCTGCTCAAGTGAGCTGAGAATTTCGTTTTGCCGCGTTTCTTCCGGCGTGCGCAGAATGCCCACCCGTTTAAGTGCCTGGCCCGGCCAGCGTTTGCCGCTGACCCAGGACAGCAGTGCGGACGACATCAAACCCGCAGTAACCGGCAAGGTCCAGAGAAACAAGTCGTGATGCAGGTAATAAGCGAGACCCGACACGACCATACCCACCACGATGTGCCACTTGTGACGACGCAGAGCGTCGATAAAGGCTATTGCCCCGTCACCTCTGCGCTGGGGTTTCCAGCCGCTGTCTCCACCGGTAAATATCTCCCAGACCATGCGGCTTTGTGCCAGCATCATGATAGGTGCGACCAGCGCTGAAAGCAGAATCTCAGTCAGCAGGCTCAAGGTGAGCAGAATGGGCCCGCCGAAACTGAAGCAGCGGCGCAGGTTCAGAATAGCGCTGCACCAGCCCAGTGCTTTTGGAAGCAGCACGATAGACATGGAGACAATAAACAGTTCAATAGCGCGCTCGGAATCGAATACCGGCCAGGTGGGAAACAGTGAAGGTTGAGTAAAGTATTCAGGTCGCGTGAGACCGGCCTGCACGGCCAGCACCAAGCCGGTTACCAGCAGTAGCAGCCAGAACACCGCACTGAGGTAGGCCATGATGCCTGACAGGATATGGATACGACTGGTCAACGCGAGACCACGGGCGAACAAAAAACGAGAGTGTTGCAGATTCCCCTGACACCAGCGCCGGTCACGTACCAGAACATCGGTCATGGAGGGTGGAGGCTCTTCATAGCTTTCCTGCAGGTCAGTCGCCAGCTTTACTCCCCAGCCAGCACGCCGCAACAAGGCTGCCTCAATAAAGTCATGGCTGATGACGTGACCACCGAACGGTGGCTTTCCCTTAAGAACGGGCAAATGGGCGGATGCGGCGAATGCTGCCGTGCGGATGATAGCGTTGTGCCCCCAGAAGTTACTGCCCTCGCCGTGCCAGATGGACAGGCCATTGCTGAATATAGGGCCATACAAGCGATTGGCAAACTGCTGCAGACGCCCATACAAGGTGTTACCCCAGACGATGGAGGGAACGGTTTGCAATAGGCCTAACCCAGGATCGGCCTCCAGGCGCCGGGCCATCTCAATGACCGTCTCCGGACCCATGATGCTATCAGCGTCGAGCACCAGCATAGCCTCATACCCACCACCCCATCGCCTCACCCAGTCGGAAATATTCCCCGCCTTGCGCTCTGTGTTTTCACGTCGGTGACGATAATAAATCGGACAGGCTGGTGTACTCGATTCAATAAGGACACTGAAGGCGTGCTCTTCGTTTATCCATGCTTGTGCATTGTTCGAATCACTAAGGATGAAAAAACAGAATCGACCTGGCGCTTTTTTTCCTAATCCGCGGGCCATGATCTCGATTGCAGCTGCTACCCTGACCGGCTCCTCGTTATACACAGGTACAAGCACAGCAGTATTAATTCCCGGCGGTTGACCGTGGAGATGCTGGCTACGCGTAAGATCTCCCGTCATCAATTTCATGAATCCGAACAGTGCCTGACAGCCGGCAAAACTGATCCAGGTGAAATTGATCGAGAACAGAACCAGGAATACCCACTGAAGACTGGTGAGGCTTCGGTTCATCACTGCGTACATTTCGAAGACGCCATAAGCGCTCAATGCGACTGTGGCGCATGCCAGCAGCAAGCGCATCAGCCAGATCCACGCCCGCGACAAAGACCAGGCGGTCCTCAAAGGCACGCCCTGAGAGTGAAGAGGCTGACGCGGCATCTCCAGGGGTTGTTCAGAAGGAAGAGCCACGCGATTCATGCCAGCCCCGAGATCAGCTTCGCGTCCAGCGATAAAGCCAGGTTTCTCCAATCGCCTTCCCCTGGTAGATGGGGCGCACATGAATTTCGCTTAGCGGCGCCCCTTTAGGATCAAACGTGACAAAAACGCGGGTTCCATTCTGGTTGTTTGTCTGGGTTATTATTTCAATTACATCGCCTGTGCTTACACTGACCTCGAATACAACGTTATCCAGTTCTATCCCCTCGGGGAATTCGCTGTAGTCAATCACCACTTCTGGGTTTCGTTGTGCGAGTTTCAGGCCATAAGCGCTACGAGTCACACGAGCGATTCCAACAGGCAATGGGCGATCGTCAGGCCAGCTCAAATGATATGCGAACCGGAATTCCTCACCCGGACGCAAGGGCGTTGAGGGACGCCAGTAGGCGACGATATTGTCATTGAACTCTGAGGGCGTAGGAATCTCTGTCAGCACCACGTGACCTTCTCCCCAGTCGCCCACCGGGCGTACCCAAGCGGATGGTCTCAGGTGATAATTGGCTTCCAGGTCCTGATATTTATCAAATGAACGGTCTCTCTGCATCAGGCCAAACCCTTGGGGGTTATTGTCCCTGAACGCACTAACCTGCAGGCTGACGGGGTTGTTCAATGGACGCCAGATGTTTTCACCCTGCCCACTGATCATGGCCAGCCCATTGGAGTCGTGCACCGCACTTCGATAGTCAGGAAGGTCTGATGCATCCATCGCCCCAAAGGCATACATGGATGTCAGTACACCGATGCCGACATGGGCAATTTCATCACGCGGAAACAGCGTGGCTTCAATATCCATACGCGTGGTCGTGCCTGGGTAAATGCCAAAACGGTATGCACCCGTAACCCGGGGGCTGTCCAGGATCGCGTGAACTACAACACTCTCCACTTCGGACGATGGTCGCTCTATCCAGAATTCACGAAATATCGGAAACTCTTCACCTGTAGGTTCTGCCACATCGATGGCAAGACCTCTTGCCGACAAACCATAACTTTGACCCTGCGACACCGCACGAAAATAGCTGGCTCCTTGAAACACAACGAATTCGTCCTGAACGTCTTGCTTGAACGAATAGTGCAGGCGAAAACCGGCCACTTTGGCAATAGAGGCCAGTAGAGCGGTTATTTCGTCAGATCCCCCTTCAAAGGCATCATCATCCAGCGGTATCGGAAAGAC
>JBHEOJ010000044.1:0-441 GCA_046260855.1 Thioalkalivibrio sp. | reverse complement strand
TACTTCGATATTGATCATAGTTCAGCGCCAGTAAGGCATCAGGTACTGGGGCCAGTGGTACATAGGGGTGTTCGGCGAGTTCACGCGCGGCCTTGATCACATGCTCGCGAGAGAAACGTTCGTCTTGAGCCGAAGCAAGCGAGGAAAAGAGAACAATGAACAGACACGGCAACGTGACCAGTACGCGGAAACTGGATGATTTAAGGCGAATGAAGACAAATAGTTGTAACCTCATAACACACTTTCCATTTCAGTTGTCTGACCTACCATCACCTCGGATGGGCTGAATATAACCGCAATCATTCCCCCCGATTGGCTATTCCAGGGGTAATCCCCCATCGTGCCTGCGCGGCGGCTATGGGGCATACGCATGTGCTCCCACATCATCGGCTTTCTCCCTTGGTTTTGTACCTCTCGGGAGGGAGAATTCGAGGTCGGGCA
>JBHEOJ010000043.1:0-15025 GCA_046260855.1 Thioalkalivibrio sp. | reverse complement strand
GTTTGATGGCCGCCTCGTTGGCCTCCGCGCCGGAGTTGCAGAAAAACGCCCGCTCCATCCCGGACAGTTCGCACAGGCGCTCCGCCAGTTGTTCCTGCAGGGGGATGCGATAGATGTTGGAGGTGTGGATCAGGGTGTTGGCCTGCTCGCACAACGCCTTGGCCACCGCTGGATGGGCATGTCCCAGGCCGCACACGGCAATACCCGAGAGGGCATCCAGATAACGACGGCCCTGGGTATCCCACAGCCAAACGCCTTCGCCGCGCTCGAAGGCGACGGGCTGGCGACCATAGTTCTGCATCAGGGCGTCCGACATGGGGCGGTTCCGCATCATGAAAAGTGAAGAATCCGGAAAACGAAAACGGCAGCGAGAGAGCTGCCGCGTCAGGTTCATTATACGCCCGAAACGTCTGTGTTCAACGGCGCTGCGTAAGGCGGGTTCACCACGAAGCGCACGAAGGGCACGAAGGAAATAAAGGCTGGTTTCTCGCTGAGACGCAAAGTGCGCCAAGAAAACAGGTTAATGGGCGGTCCATGCCCGCCATGCCGGTAGAGTTCACCGCAGTGCGGCGCCCACGGGGCGCCCTATGCACAAGAGCTTTTCTTGGCGGCCTTTGCGCCTTTGCGAGAACAATGTCTTTCCTTCGTGCTCTTCGTGAGCTTCGTGGTAAACAGCTTTCCCCCGCCCGACAGGCACAAAAAAACCGGGCAGGGAAAACCCTGCCCGGTTTGGGTGCGGCTAGGAAGTACTTTAGCCGTAGTTCTTGGCCACGAAGTCCCAGTTCACCACGTTCCAGAACGCCTCCAGGTACTTGGGGCGGGCGTTGCGGTAGTCGATGTAATAGGCGTGCTCCCACACATCGGCGGTCATCAGGGGCTTCTTGTCGGTGGTCAGCGGGGTGGCGGCGTTGCTGGTGTTGACGATCTCAACGCTGCCGTCGGCGTTCTTCACCAGCCAGGTCCAACCGGAACCGAAGTTGCCGGCGCCGGAGGCGGCGAACTTTTCCTTGAATTCGGCGAAGGAACCGAAGGCCTTGTTGATGGCATCGGCCAGGGCGCCGGTGGGCTCGCCGCCGCCGTTGGGACCCATGCAGTTGAAGTAGAAGGTGTGGTTCCACACCTGGGCGGCGTTGTTGAAGATACCGCCCGCCGGGGCCTTCTTGATGATGTCTTCCAGGGAGAGATTCTCGAACTCGGTACCCGGGATCATCTTGTTCAGGTTGGTCACGTAGGTGGCGTGGTGCTTGTCGTGGTGGAACTCCAGCGTCTCCGCAGAGATGTGCGGGGCAAGGGCGTCTTTGGCATAGGGCAGGGCAGGCAATTCGTGGGCCATTGGGTATTCTCCTATTGCTTCTTGTGGATGTCAGGCCTTCCGAATCGAAAGCCTTTCTGTATCCCGGTAAACCGTAGAGAGTAGGACAGGCCCTCTTGGTAATGCAATAATGCCTACTTTGCACACCAGTTAAGTGCCGTGCGTTTCATGTGACAATATCATGCTGGATCCCATTGAATTGAGTCTGTTCGCTAGCCGTGTTGATTCCATCTGCGGCGAGATGGGCGTGCAGCTCTCCCAGGCCGCCTTTTCTCCCAACATCCGCGACCGGCTGGATTTCTCCTGCGCCCTATTCGATGCCGAGGGCGGCCTGTGCGCCCAGGCGGCCCACATCCCAGTACACCTGGGCAGCATGGCCTATGCCATGGCCGATATCGTGGCAGGGATTGCCTGGGCGCCGGGAGACATGGTCATGCTCAACGACCCCTTCCTGGGCGGCACCCATCTGCCGGATGTGACCGTGGTGGCGCCCCTGTTCGTGGGCGATGCGTTGGTGGCCTTCGTGGCCAACCGAGCCCATCACGCCGACATCGGTGGTGAGGCCCCGGGCTCCATGCCCCTGTCCCGCAGCCTGCAGGAGGAAGGCATCCTGATCCCGCCCGGACACATTGTGCGCGAGGGTCAGCTGGATCAGGCGCGTCTCGATGAGATCACCGCCGCGACCCGCAACCCCCGGGACGCCCAGGGGGACTTTGCCGCCCAGATGGGTGCTAACCGTCGGGGGCTGGAGCGGCTCGGTGCGTTGATCGACACCATGGGCGTCGCCACCTGGCAGCAGGCCGTTGCACAGCTCAACGACTATGGCGAGCGACTGGCCCGGGATGCCCTGGGCGCCATCCCCGCGGGGCGATTCGAGTTTGCAGACTGCATGGACGATGATGGCCTGGGCCATGCAGACATCCCCATCCGGGTGGCCATTGAACGCCACGACGATGTGCTGGGGGTGGATTTCACCGGCAGCGCACCCCAGGTCCAGGGCAACATCAACTGTCCCCTCTCGGTGACCGCCGCCGGGGTGTTTTATACCCTGCGCTGTCTCATGCCGGCCCAAACCCCGGCCTGTGCCGGCACCTTCCGACCGATCCGTCTGCAGGCACCCGAAGGCTCTCTGCTCAACGCCCTGCGCCCTGCGGCGGTGGCCGCCGGCAATGTGGAGACCAGCACCCGGGTGGTGGACGTGGTGCTCGGTGCACTGGCCCGGGCGCTGCCTGGGCGCATCCCCGCCGCCAGCCACGGCAGCATGAATAACGTGGCCATGGGGCAGGGTGGTGCACACCCCTGGGGCTATTACGAGACCCTGGGTGGCGGCATGGGGGCTGGACCGGACGGTGGCGGCCTGTCCGCCGTGCAAACCCACATGACCAATACCCGCAACACCCCCATCGAGGTGCTGGAGAGTCGCTACCCGCTGCGGGTGCGCCGTTACGCCCTGCGCCGGGGTTCCGGTGGCGCAGGCGCCCGTCCCGGTGGCGATGGCCTGATCCGCAGCTACGAATTCCTGGCCCCCGCCCGTGTCACCCTGCTCACCGAACGCCGCAGTCATGCCCCTTGGGGCCTGGAAGGGGGCGCAGATGGCCAGGCCGGCATCAATCGTCTCAACGACAAGCTGCTGCCCGGGAAGGTGAGTCGTGAGTTGAAGGCCGGCGACGTGCTGACCATCGAAACACCAGGGGGGGGCGCCTTTGGCGCAGTGGCTAGTGGCAAGTAGCAAGGGCCCCCCCCCAACCCTCCCCCGCGATGCGGGGGAGGGGGTTATATTTTCTCCCTCTCCATCAGGGAGAGGGCTGGGGTGAGGGTGGTGTCCCTTGCCACTTGACTAGGCCACTGCCCTTAAGCAAATGGCTCGGATAACCGGTGTTAGAATGCCCCGGTGTGTGCATCTGACGGGATCTACGATGCCCTGAGGTGTTCGTAGCCCGTTACCGTTTCGCACTCCCTTGTCACTAACCACTTGAGACTAGCCACTGCCCTTATGTGCGGTATCTGCGGAGAACTGAATTTCGACGGCGCGCCTCCTGAGCTTGCCTCCATCCGGCGCATGCTGGATCGTCTGGAGCGTCGTGGCCCTGACCATGAAGGGACCTGGAGCGATGGTGCGCTGGCCTTTGGTCACCGGCGCCTGTCCATCCTGGATCTGTCCGAACGGGCCCATCAGCCCATGCTGGATCCGGGTCTGGGCCTGGCGGTGGTGTTCAACGGCACGATCTACAACTTCCGCGACCTGCGTGGTCAGCTGGAGGCCCGTGGGCACCGGTTCTTCTCCACGGGCGATACCGAGGTGATTCTCAAGGCCTACGCCGAATGGGGCGGCGACTGCGTTCGGCACTTCAAGGGCATGTTCGCCATCGCCGTCTGGGATCTGCGCAACCGCCGTCTGTTCCTGGCCCGGGATCGCATGGGCATCAAACCGCTCTATTACAGCCAGGACAGCAAGCGCCTGCGTTTTGCCTCCAACACCCAGGCCCTGCTGGCCGCCGGGGGTGTGGACACTGCCATCGACCCCGTGGCCCTGCACCATCACTTCACCCTGCATGCGGTGGTGCCCGCACCCCGGACCCTGTTCAAGGGCATCCGCAAGCTGCCCCCGGCCCATACCCTGACCATCGAGGCCGATGGCCGCAGTCACCTGACCCGCTACTGGCACTTGGACGCCGTGCGTCCCTCGCAGCCCCGCAGCGAAGCAGAATGGATCGAGGCGATCCACGAGAGCCTGCGTCTTGCCGTTGAGCGCAGGTTGCAGATCGCCGACGTGCCCGTGGGCGTGCTGCTTTCCGGCGGCCTGGATTCCAGCCTGCTGGTGGCACTACTGGCCGAAAGCGGCGTGCAGGGATTGAAGACCTTCACCGTGGGTTTCGAGGATCAGCCCGAGGAGAAGGGCAGCGAATTCGAGTACTCCGACCCGGTGGCCGAGCGTTACGCCACCGAGCATCATCGTTTTCATATCCCCAATGATGAGGTGCTCACCCGCCTGCCCGAGGCGGTGGATGCCATGGCCGAGCCCATGGTGGGCCAGGATGCGGTGGCCTTCTACCTGCTTTCCCAGCAGGTCTCCGAACACGTCAAGGTGGTGCAGTCGGGGCAGGGTGCGGACGAGGTCTTTGGCGGCTATTTCTGGTATCCGCGCATGGCCGAGGAGACCGAAGGCAGCCGGGTGGAGCGTTTCCGGCGCCACTACTTTGATCGGGACCACGACGAGTTTGCCCGCATGATCGACCCGGCCCTGGTGGACGGGGATCACACCGGCGCCCTGATCGGCGAGCTGTTGGACGCCCCCGGGGCGGACACCATGCTGGATGCCGTACTGCGTCTGGATGTGACCACACTCATCGTGGATGACCCGGTCAAGCGGGTGGACAACATGACCATGGCCTGGGGCCTGGAGGCCCGGGTGCCGTTCCTCGACCACGAGCTGGTGGAACTGGCCGCCGCCATGCCCCCGGAGCTCAAGCTGCGTGACGGCGGCAAGTATGTCCTGCGCCAGATCGCCCGGGGGCGTCTGCCCGATGCGGTCATCGACCGGCCCAAGGGCTACTTCCCGGTGCCAGCCCTGAAATACGTGCGCGGTGAATTCCTGGGCTTCATGCGCGAGATCCTCGATTCCCGGGCCTGCCGGGAGCGGGGCCTGTACCAGCGGGATTACGTGGATAGTCTGCTCAAGGCCCCCGAGCAACACCTCACCCGCATCCAGGGCAGCAAGCTCTGGCACCTGGCCCTGCTGGAGTTCTGGCTGCAACGCAACGTGGACGCCATGGCTTGAACTGCGTTTCCCTGAACCACGAAGCCCACGAAGGGCACGAAGAAAACCCTATGGATTTCATTCCCTTCGTGCCCTTCGTGGGCTTCGTGGTGCAGGTAGTTGTTCGGATGCCCCTGCCGGCGGCCCGTTTATTCCAGGAGAGCCGGGGTATAGACTGTGTGGCCATCAGACAACTGAATGTTTTGAGAGGAAAAAGACGTGGACGCGCTCGAACGCATCAAACAGCAGGTCGAAGGTCATTCCGTGGTGATCTTCATGAAAGGCACCCCCCAGTTCCCCATGTGCGGGTTTTCCAGCCGCACCGTGGAGGCCCTTAAGCAGTGCGGGCAGGAGTTCGCCTATGTGAACGTGATCGCCGATCAGGAGATCATGCAGGCCCTGCCCCAGTACGCCAACTGGCCCACTTTCCCCCAGGTCTATGTGGACGGCGAACTAGTGGGCGGCTGCGACATCACCCTGGAGTTGTTCCAGAACGGTGAGTTGAAGAAGATGGTGGATGAGGCGGCTGCGAAAACAAAAGGATGAAGGCACAAGGATGAAGGTTGAGTGAGATCAGGCACTACGCTCTGCCTTCATCCTTCATCCTTCATCCTCACCCCACAACCCTGTTCCGTCCCTGTGCCTTGGCCTTGTAGAGGTTCTGGTCGGCGCTCTTGAGCAGCCCCTGGATGGTGGCCATGTCCTCGCCGTGCCGGTAGCAGCAGGCACCGATGGAGGCGGTCACGGGGATGGGGCCTTCGGAGGTGGGGAAGGCCTCACGGCTGATCGTGTCCAGCACCCGCAGGAAGATGCTCGGATCGCAATGACCGACATCGTGAAAGTGCATCACCAGGGCAAATTCCTCTCCCCCCAGCCGGGCCACCATGTCCATGGGCCTCAGCGCCAGGCGCAGCCGCTTTGACAGGGTGGTCAACACCTCGTCGCCCACATCGTGGCCATAGGTGTCGTTGATCTGCTTGAAGTGATCCAGGTCCAGCAGCCCCACGCACAGACCGCCGTTGCGCGCCTGGGTCTCCAGCAGGGCCGCTTCCAGGCGCTTGTTCAAGGCACGCCGGTTCGGCAGTCCTGTGAGCGGGTCGGTGGTGGAGAGGTATTCCAGCTGGCGATTGGCGGCGGTCAGCGCCGAGGAGGTCTCGAGCACGGTGTTCTGCAGGCGGGCGATGCGTCCGGCCGCGAAGACACGGGCAGCCAGCTGAACCTGCTTCACGGGCTTGGTTAGATAGTCGTCCACGCCATGACTGAAGGCCTCCATCATGGGCTCGTCACCTTCCTTGCCGGTGAACAGGATGATGGCGGTGTAGTGGTCCCGCTCCTCATCCTTGACGCGAATGGCGGCGGTCAGCTCCAGACCGTTCATCTCCGGCATCACCCAGTCCGCCAGCACCACCTCGGCGCGCCGGTCGCTGAGCATGGCCAGGGACTCGGATGCCGAGGCCGCCATGCGAATGTCCGTGTATCCGATCCGATTGAGCGTGGTGCGCAAAACGGTGCGGCTGTATTGCATGTCGTCAACGATGACGATGGCGAGGTCTTCGACCATCCGAGGATCAGCCTTGGCTTTTGGTGTGTTTGTTGTTGTGCCGTCACTGATGGTCATGGCGCCGGCAACTCCCTCGGGCCGTTATAACGGCTTGTTCAGGCCTTGTCCATGAGCGCTTCGTCCGCTGGCAGGCCCACCGGACCCCAGCGGTTGACCACGTGACAAAACAGGTCCGCGGTCTTTTCCGCATCGTAGACGGCCGAATGGGCGTCGCTGTTACTCCAGTCCATGCCCGCCGCTTGCACCGCCCGTGCCAGTACCGTCTGGCCGAAGGCCATGGCCGCGAGGGTCACGGTATCCAGGCTGCTGAAGGGGTGGAAGGGATTGCGCTTGAGCCCGGTTCGCTCTGCGCCCTGGTGGATGAAGGACAGGTCGAAGCCCGCGTTGTGTCCCACCAGGATGGCCCGCTTGCAGGCGTTGATCTTCATTTCCTCGCGCACGCCGCGAAACACCGAGGCCAGGGCCTCCTTTTCGGGGTGGGCGATGCGCAGGGGATGCCAGGGATTGATGCCGGTCACTTCCAGGGACTTGGGGTCCATGTTCGCGCCCTCGAAGGGCTGCACATGAAAGGACAGGGTCTGGTGCCGGAAGATCTGGCCATCGGGATTCATGCGCAACAACACCGCCGCCACCTGCAGCAGGGCATCGGTGCGCGCATTGAAGCCGCCGGTCTCCACGTCCACCACAACGGGCAGAAATCCCCTGAAGCGCTGTCCCATGGGGATGAAGTCGGATGTCTCAGTCATGGGGCATAGGGTAATACAGGTGAGGCGTGAGGCGTGAGGCGTGAGGGGAAAAGCGGAACGCCGCGAGCAACACCCCCTCCCCTTCACGGGGGAGGGCCGGGGAGGGGGTGGGGTTTACGCCTGTCGCCTGTCCCCTCACCCCTGCCGCTCCACCCCTGTCGCCTCACCCCTCCCGCCTTCCCCCCTCCCGGGCTCAGCCGAGCCGCCAGCCAATCTTTTCGCCGGCCCGCAACGGCACCACGGTCTCGCCGCCCAGGGGATATTCCCCGGGTACCTCCCAGTCCTGCTTCACCAGGGTGATGCGGTCCTCGTTCACCGGCAGGCCGTAGAAACGCGGGCCGTTGAGGCTGGCGAAGGCCTCCAGATGCGCCAGAGCGCCGGCTTGCTCGAAGGCCTCGGCATAGAGTTCGATGGCGCCATGGGCGCTGTAGATGCCGGCGCAGCCGCAGGCGGATTCCTTGGCGCCCTTGGGGTGGGGGGCGCTGTCGGTGCCCAGGAAGAAACGGGGGTGGCCTTCTGCCAGGACGTCCATGATGGCCTTGCGGTGGCGCTCGCGCTTGAGCACCGGCAGGCAGTAGTGATGGGGGCGGATGCCGCCCTGGAACAGGGCATTGCGGTTCATGAGGATGTGCTGGGGGGTGACCGTGGCGCCCACCTGGTCCCCGGCCTCCCGCACCAGGGCCACGGCGTCGGCGGTGGTGATGTGCTCGAACACCACCTTCAGTTCAGGGAAATCCTTGAGCAAAGGTATAAGGGTCTGCTCGATGAACACCGCCTCCCGGTCGAACACGTCCACGGCCGGGTCTGTGGCCTCGCCATGGACCAGCAGGGGCAGGCCCGCCGTCTGCATGGCCTCCAGGGCCTTGTAGGTGTGGCGGACATCGGTCACGCCGGCGTCCGAATGGGTGGTGGCCCCGGCGGGATAGAGCTTCACGCCGAAGACGATGCCGCTGTCCTTTGCCCGTGTGACCTCCCCGGCTGAGGTGTTGTCCGTGAGGTAGAGGGTCATCAGGGGCGTGAAATCCACGTCCGCCGGTACCGCCGCCAGGATGCGTTCCCGGTAGGCGGTAGCCTGGTCCACGGTGGTCACCGGCGGTTTGAGATTCGGCATGATGATGGCCCGGGCGAAGCGTGCGGCGGTGTGGGGTACCACATCGGCGAGCATCGCGCCGTCGCGCAGGTGAAGGTGCCAGTCGTCGGGGCGTCTCAGGGTGAGCGTCTGGGGGGCGGGCATGGCATAATTCCTGTGTCTTTTCGGGTGTTTGCGTTTATGACGGAGATCCGGGGCCGGCAGGGTCCACCTTGACCTGTCTGCGCCAAGGCATGAAGATAACCGGCTTTATCGCGTTTCGCGTTGTCGCGGCGCGGGCCTGACAGAATAACTAACTTATCAGGATTCCCCCCGGTTTTTCCCCATTCTCCCGCAGACCCGGCCATTGCAGGCGCGGAGGGGAGGCCGGTCCGGATTCTGAACTCACGAGGCTGGCATGACACAGCAGAATCAGACCCAGGATCTGGATGCCCAGGAAACCCAGGAGTGGCTCGACGCCCTCGATGCGGTGATCAAGGCGGAGGGGCCCGAGCGCGCCCACTTTCTCCTGGAACGCCTGGTGGACCAGGCCCGGCGCTCCGGCACCTATTTGCCCTACTCGGCCAATACGGCCTACGTGAACACCATCCCGCCGCACCTGGAGCCTGACTACCCCGGTGACGGAGAGCTGGAGCACCGCATCCGGTCCTACATCCGCTGGAACGCCATGGCCATGGTGGTGAAGGCCAACCGGGTCAGTGCCGAGCTGGGTGGTCATATCGCCACCTTCGCCTCCGCGGCCACCCTCTACGACGTGGGCTTCAACCATTTCTGGCGCGCGCCCTCCCATGAACACGGCGGCGACCTGCTGTTCGTCCAGGGCCATTCCTCGCCGGGCATGTATGCCCGCGCCTTCCTGGAAGGCCGGCTCACCGAAGAGCAGTTGGATCATTTCCGCCGCGAGGTGGATGGCAAGGGCCTGTCTTCCTACCCGCACCCCTGGCTGATGCCGGACTTCTGGCAGTTCCCCACGGTGTCCATGGGTCTGGGGCCCATCATGAGCATCTACCAGGCCCGTTTCATGAAGTACCTGCAGGACCGTGGCCTGGCCAAGACCAAGGACCGCCAAGTCTGGTGCTTCGTGGGCGACGGCGAGGTGGATGAGCCCGAGACCCTGGGTGCCATCACCCTGGGCTCCCGGGAGAAGCTGGACAACCTCAACTTCGTGGTCAACTGCAACCTGCAGCGCCTGGACGGCCCGGTGCGCGGCAACGGCAAGATCATCCAGGAGCTGGAGGCCATCTTCCGTGGCGCCGGCTGGAACGTGATCAAGGTGATCTGGGGCAGCTACTGGGACCCCCTGCTGGCCCGTGACACCAAGGGTCTGTTGCAACAGCGCATGATGGAGGCCGTGGACGGCGATTATCAGAACTACAAGTCCAAGGATGGCGCCTATGTTCGCGAACACTTCTTCGGTAAGCACCCCGAGCTCAAGGCCATGGTGGCCAAGATGACCGACGAGGATATCTGGCGCCTGAATCGGGGCGGTCACGACCCCTACAAGGTCTACGCCGCCTACAAGGCCGCCGCCGAGTACACGGATGGCCCGACCGTCATCCTGGCCCATACGGTGAAGGGCTATGGCATGGGCGGCGCCGGCGAAGGCCAGATGCGCACCCACAGCCAGAAGAAGCTGGGCGTGGAGGACATGAAGATCTTCCGCGACCGTTTCAACATCCCGCTCACCGACGAGCAGGTGGAGAAGGCCGAATACATCAAGCCTGCCGAGGACGCACCGGAGATGCAGTACATGCACACCCGGCGCAAGTCCCTGGGTGGCTACATGCCGGTGCGCAAGCACAGTGCCGCGCCCCTGGAGATCCCGGACATGTCCGTGTTCGATGCACTGCTGGAATCCAGCGGCGAGCGCGAGATGTCCTCCACCATGGTCTTCGTGCGCATGGTCACCGCCCTGGTCCGGGACAAGAAGATCGGCCGTCACGTGGTGCCCATCGTCCCCGATGAGGCACGCACCTTCGGCATGGAGGGCCTGTTCCGCCAGTTGGGTATCTACTCCTCCGTGGGCCAGCTCTACGAGCCCCAGGACCGTGAGCAGGTCATGTATTACAAGGAAGACAAGCAGGGTCAGATCCTGGAGGAAGGCATCAACGAGGCCGGTTCCATGTCCTCCTGGATCGCCGCCGCCACGTCGTACTCCACCCACGGCGTGAACATGATCCCGTTCTACATCTTCTACTCCATGTTCGGCTTCCAGCGGGTGGGGGATCTCATCTGGGCTGCCGGCGACATGCAGGCCCGCGGCTTCCTGATGGGCGCCACCGCCGGACGTACCACCCTGGCCGGCGAGGGCCTGCAGCATCAGGACGGCCACAGCCTGATGATGGCGGCCAACGTGCCCAACTGCATCAGCTACGACCCCACCTTCGCCTACGAGCTGGCGGTGATCGTGCACGACGGCATGCGGCGCATGTACGCCGAGCAGCAGAGCGTCTTCTATTACATCACCACCATGAACGAGAACTACCAACAGCCGGCCCTGCCCAAGGGCGCCGAGGAAGGTATCGTCAAGGGCATGTACCTGTTGCAGAAGGGCGGGCGCAAGAAGCTCCGGGTGCAGCTCATGGGCTCGGGCACCATCCTGCGGGAGGTGATCGCTGCCGCCGAGTTGCTCAAGAAGGACTTCGGCGTGGAGTGCGACATCTGGAGCGCCACCAGCTTTACCGAGCTGGCCCGGGAAGGTCGTGATTGCGACCGGCACAACATGCTCAACCCGGGCGCCAAACCCCGGGAGGCCTATGTGGCCCAATGTCTTAAGGACGCACAAGGCCCGGTGGTGGCCGCCACGGACAACGTCAAGGCCTACGCCGACCAGATCCGCGCCTGGGTCCCGGGTCGCTACGTGGTACTGGGCACCGACGGTTTCGGGCGCTCGGACCTGCGCTCCGCCCTGCGCCGGCACTTCGAGGTGGACAGTCACTTCGTGGCCGTGGCCGCCCTCAAGGCCCTGGCCGACGAGGGCACGATCCCCGCCTCCAAGGTGGGCGAGGCCATCAAGAAATACGGTATCGACGTGAACCGGCCCAATCCGCTGCGTGCCTGAGCAGGGCGCGGATTGTGGTCAGACGTTGATCGATAACAAAACACTGGAGTTGCGAGATGAGCAACGTGGTTGAGGTGAAGGTCCCGGACATCGGGGACTTCAAGGATGTGGAGATCATTGAGCTTCTGGTGAAGCCGGGCGACCCGGTCAAGGCCGAGGAACCGCTCATCACCCTGGAGTCTGACAAGGCCACCATCGACATCCCGTCCCCGGGTGATGGTGTGATCAAGGCGCTCAAGGTAAAGAAGGGCGACCGGGTCTCCCAGGGGGACCACATCATCGACATGGAAACCGACGGGGCAGCCGCTGGCGAGGACAAGCCCAAGGACGAGCCGAAGAAGACCGCGCCCGAGGCAAGCCAGGAAAAGGCCGAGCCAAAGAAGGACGAGCCAAAGAAGGACAAGCAAGAGAAGCCCCAGGCAGACAAGTCCGAAGCCGAGGCGCCGCCGGCCAAGCCGGCCGGTCCGCGTCCCTCGCCCACCGCCGGTATCGTCAACGAGGACGGTTTTCGCAAGGCCCATGCCTCACCCGCGGTGCGCAAGTTCGCACGGGAGCTGGGCGTGGACCTGGGCCAGGTGGATGGCAGCGGCCCCAAGGCCCGTATCCTCAGGGAAGACGTACAGGGTTACGTCAAGCGCGCCCTGTCACAGGGTGGCGGTGGTCTGGGTGTGGCGCCCATGCCGGAGATCGATTTCAGTCAGTTCGGTCCGGTGGATACCCTGGCGCTCACCAAGATCAACAAGCTCACGGGCCAGTTCCTGCACCGCAATTGGGTGACGATTCCCCACGTCACCCAGTTCGACGAGGCGGATATCACGGAGCTGGAGTCCTTCCGCAAGACCCTGGGTGAGGAATACAAGGACAAGGGCATCAAGATCACCTTCCTGGCCTTCCTGATGAAGGCGGTGGTCTCCGCGCTCAAGGAATACCCCCGGGTGAACGCCTCCCTGGATGCCACCGGGGAGAATCTGATCATGAAGCAGTACTACCACATCGGTGTGGCGGTCGACACGCCGGACGGGCTGGTGGTGCCGGTGATCCGGGACGTGGACCGCATGAGTCTGGTGGATATCGCCGCCGCCTTGCAGGAGATGTCCACCAAGGCCCGGGACAAGAAGCTCAAGCCCGGCGACATGCAGGGCGGCTGCTTCACCATCTCCAGCCTCGGCGGCATCGGCGGGACCTCCTTCACCCCCATCGTCAACGCCCCCGAGGTGGCCATCCTGGGCGTCTCCCGCGCCAAGATGCAGCCGGTGTGGAACGGCAAGGAATTCGCCCCGCGCATGATCCTGCCCCTGTCCCTGTCCTATGATCACAGGGTGGTCGACGGGGCCCTGGGCGCACGGTTCACGACCTTTTTGAGCAGCCGGCTGTCGGACATGCGCAGGATGTTGTTGTAGGAAGGCGCAGAGACAAGATCCAAGAGGCAAGATACAAGAGGGGCGGCTTGTGCAAGGCAGTAGGCCCGCGACACCGGGCCACCTCGCGCCCCTCACGCAAACGATCAACTGGAGTTCTGTCATGGGCAAGGTGGTTGAGATCAAGGTGCCGGATATCGGCGATTTCAAGGACGTTGAGATCATCGACGTCCTGGTGAAGGCGGGTGACACGGTCAAGCCCGAGGACCCGCTGATCACCCTGGAATCCGAGAAGGCCAGCATCGACATCCCTGCCCCCCAGGCCGGCAAGGTCAAGGGGATCAAGGTGAAGAAGGGCGGCAAGGTCTCCCAGGGCGATGCCATCATGGATCTGGAGGTGGACGAGGGCGAGGCGGCCAAGCCCGCCGACAAGCCTGCTAAGTCCGAAGACAAGGCGCCCGCTGCCCAGACCAAGGCCACGACAGTGCCGGCCGCCGCCCCCGGCGATGCCGACATCAACTGCCAGCTGCTGGTGCTGGGTTCCGGCCCCGGCGGCTACACCGCCGCCTTCCGTGCCGCGGATCTGGGTCTGGACGTGGTCATGGTGGAGCGCTATGCCGAGCTCGGCGGGGTGTGCCTGAACGTGGGCTGCATTCCCTCCAAGGCCCTGCTGCACGCGGGCCAGGTGATCGAGGAGGCCGAGGCCTTCGCCGAACACGGCATCAGCTTCGGCAAGCCCAAGATCGACCTCAAGAAACTGGCCAGCTTCAAGGACAGCGTGGTGGGCAAGCTCACCGGCGGCCTGGTGCAGCTGGCCAAGAAGCGCAAGGTGCGCGTGGTCCAGGGCACGGGCCAGTTCTCCTCCCCCAACACCCTCACGGTGGAAGGCGAGGGCGGCAAGCAGGTGATCGGCTTTGAGCAGGCGGTCATCGCCGCCGGCTCCCAGTCGGTCAAGCTGCCGGGCTTTCCCTGGGACGACGACCGGGTCATGGATTCCACCGGCGCCCTGATGCTCAAAGACATCCCCAAGCGCCTGCTGGTGGTGGGGGGCGGCATCATCGGCCTGGAGATGGCCTGCGTCTACGACGCCCTGGGCGCCAAGGTCACCGTGTGCGAACTCTCTAAGGACTTGATGCCCGGCGCCGACCGGGACCTGGTCAAGCCCCTGGAAAAGCGCATCAAGGGCCGTTACGAGGCGATCTACATGGGCACCAAGGTGGCCAAGGCCGAGGCCGGCAAGCAGGGCGTCAAGGTCTGGTTCGAGGGCGGCAAGGCCCCTGAGACCGATACCTTCGACCGGGTGCTGGTGGCCGTGGGCCGCAGCCCCAACGGCAAGAAGGTCAATGCCGAGGCCGCCGGCGTGCAGGTGGACGAGCGCGGCTTCATCGCGGTGGACAAGCAGATGCGTACCAACGTGCCGCACATCTTTGCCATCGGCGACATCGTCGGCCAGCCCATGCTGGCCCACAAGGCCTCCCATGAGGGCAAGGTGGCCGCAGAGGTGGCCGCCGGCGAGAAGTCCCACTTCGACGCCCGGGCCATCCCGTCCGTGGCCTATACCCACCCGGAGGTGGCCTGGATGGGGCTGACCGAGACCGAGGCCAAGGACAAGGGCGTGGAGTACACCAAGGGCGTATTCCCCTGGGCTGCCAGTGGCCGGGCCATCAGCGTGGGCGGCGAGAGCGGCCTGACCAAGCTGCTGTTCGACGAACACGGCCGGGTGATCGGTGCCGGCATCGTCGGCCCCAACGCCGGCGAGCTTATCGGCGAGACGGTGCTGGCCCTGGAGATGGGCGCCGACATGGAAGACATCGGTCTGACCGTGCACCCCCATCCGACCCTGTCCGAAACCATCTGTTTCGCCGCCGAAGTGGCCCACGGCAGTGTCACGGACCTCATCGCGCCCAAGCGGAAATAGTGGCGGAGAGACGAGAGGGGTTAGGGGTTAGGCGAAAGGCGAAAGGCGAAAGGCGTGAAACCACCCCCTCCCTGGCCCTCCCCCATGAGGGGGAGGGGATTAAAAAGGGAACACTTGCGTTGATTGGTGTGCCCTGTACGCTCCTCGCCTAACGCCTAACGCCTAACGCCTAACGCCTAACGCCTAACGCCTAACGCCTAACGCCTAACGCCTAACGCCTAA
>JBHEOJ010000042.1:0-15277 GCA_046260855.1 Thioalkalivibrio sp. | reverse complement strand
GGTCAGGATGATGCTGCGTCCGTCGGCATTAATGTACTGCAGGAACTCCCACATGGACCGGCGCAGTTCGATATCGACTCCGGCGGTGGGTTCATCGAGGAAGAGGATGGCGGGGCGGTGGGCCAGGGCCTTGCAGATCATCAGGCGGCGCTTCATGCCGCCGGACAGGGTGCGCGACATTTCGTTGCGCTTGTCCCAGAGCCCCAGTTCCCTGAGATAGCGTTCCGCCTGTTCATAGGCCCGGCGTCTCGGGATGCCGTAGTAGCCCGCCTGGTTGACGACGATCTCGATCACCGGCTCGAAGGTGTTGAAGTTGAATTCCTGGGGCACCAGGCCGAGGCAGGCCTTGGCCATGTCCTTTTCACGCTCCAGGTCGTGTCCGAAGATGGAGACCTCGCCAGCGGATTTGTTCACCAGGGAGGCGATGATGCCGATGGTGGTGGACTTGCCTGCGCCGTTGGGACCGAGCAGGGCGAAGAAATCACCGGGTGCCACGTCCAGGTCGATCCCTTTGAGGGCCTCAAAGCCGTTGCGGTAGGTCTTGGTGAGATGTCGGATGGATAGGGCTTGGGGCATTGTTTTTAAGGGGGTTTCCGGCGAACTGATTAAGCGCTTGATGTTAACATGATGCTCAGATAACGATGCGGATATCCCGGCGCCTGGTGCCGGTATCCGCCACACTCTCCCCTTTAGAAGTGGCCACTCCTATGCGTGAATGTTTCGTCCGCGATTCCGGTGAACAGCCGGTCTCCCTGGTCCCCGTGACCCCCGACACACTGGACGCCTGGCTGGAGGATCATCCGCCCCGGGTCAGGGCCTGGGTGCAGGCCACCGGCTTTAAGGCCAAGCCCAACAGTGTCTGTGCCTTGCCCGATGAACACGGCCGCATCCAGTGCGTCCTGGCTGGCATGGACACGGAATGCCCCACCTGGGCACTGGCGGGCACGGTGCGCAAGCTCTCCCCCGGTGTCTATCGAGTGGAGACCGATCAGGACGCCGCATGGCGTACCCAGGCCGCCATCGGCTGGGGGTTGGGGGCCTATCGTTTCGAGCGATACAAGGCCGTAGAGAAACCCGTGCCTGCCCTGTTGCTGGACGAGGACGTCGATGCCGATGAGGTCCTGCGGGTGGTGGATTCCACGGCCCTGGTCCGGGACCTGGTGAACACACCGGCCCAGGACATGATGCCCCAGCACCTGGCTGAGGCAGCCCGTATGCTGGCCGATGCCCACGGCGCGGCCTTCAGCACAGTGGAAGGCGATGCGCTTCTGGACGAGAACTACCCCTGTATCCATGCCGTAGGTCGCGCCAGTGTCCATGCACCCCGCAAGGTGGAGCTGAACTGGGGCGAGGAGTCACACCCGCGGGTGACCCTGGTGGGCAAGGGCGTGTGTTTCGACAGTGGCGGCCTGGACATCAAGCCTTCCAACGGCATGCGCCAGATGAAAAAGGACATGGGGGGTGCGGCCCACGTGCTGGGACTGGCCCAGATGATCATGGCGGCCAGGCTACCGGTGCGCCTGCGGGTCCTGATCGGTGCGGTGGAGAATGCCATCTCAGGGGATGCATTCCGACCGGGCGATGTGCTCAGTTCGCGCAAGGGGCTGAGCATCGAGGTGGACAACACCGATGCGGAAGGCCGACTGGTGCTCTGCGACCTGCTCACCGAGGCCTGCGAAGGCAAGCACAAGCCAGAACTGCTGTTGGATTTCGCCACCCTCACCGGGGCCGCCCGGGTGGCGGTGGGCACCGAGATCGCCGCCACCTTCACCGATGATGCGAGCCTGTACGGGGAACTGGAAACCGCTGCCGCACGCCTGGGCGATCCGGTCTGGCGCCTGCCCCTGCACAGCCCCTACCGCAGCAGCCTGGACAGCAACGTGGCCGACCTCGTCAATTGCAGCTCCGGCGGTTACGGCGGGGCCATCACCGCGGCCCTGTTCCTAAAGGAGTTCGTGGAGCCGGACATCCCCTGGATCCATTTCGATGTCATGGCCTTCAACACCCGCACCCGGCCCGGCCGCCCCAAGGGTGGTGAGGCTATGGGCATGCGGGCCATGTTCGAGGTGATCCGCTCACGCTTCGGCGGCTGAACGCCTGGTTCGTCAAGACAACTAAAAAGCCACAATACAAAGGCGGGAGGCACGGGAAACAAGTCTCTCGAACAAGCTCGCCCGCCTGGCGACCGATGGCATCTGCGTCAAGTTTCATCATTGCGAGGCAGATCTGCATCCCTGGGCGTTTGCTCAGATGCCTGCCCGGCATAGCGTTCCTTGAGAGCGCGCACCGCCTGGTATTTGCTGTTCAACAGGTTTTCCTCCCCGAGCACTTCCACCAGACCCGCATTCTCGAAGGCGCGGCGCACCTGTCGCTTCAGCCCACTGAACATCAGCTTGACCCCGGTCTTCTTGAGGTCCTCGGTGAGCGTGCGCAACTTGTCGGCGCCGGTGGCGTCCAAACGGTTGATACTGTCACCAAGGACCAGCAACGCCTCGGCCTTGGGGAAGCGGGACAGGGCATCCAGCACCGCCTCCTCGAAATGGGCCACGTTCATGAACACAAGCGAGCCATCGAAGCGCAACACCACGAAGCGATCAGAGATGGGTGCCAGATCGTGGGTGATGGCGCCGGCGAGCACGCCGGTTTTGCGCAGGCCCTGCATCTCCGAACGGGGCTTCACAGTGCCCATCAGGAACAGGAAGGTGGCCGCCAGCACACCGGCGATCACGCCGCCGGCCAGGTCGGGGGCCATGTACAGGGTGACAGCAAAGGTGAGCAATCCGGCCACGGCGTCGGCACGGTTGACCTTCCAGGCCTTGAACAGGACGCGAAAGTCGATCAGACCAAACACCGCGCTCATGACGATGGCGGCCAGCACCGACTGGGGCAGGTGATAGAGATACGGTGTGAGAAAGAGCATGGCCAGCATCGCTGCCAGGGCGCTGACGATGGCGAACAGCCCCGATTGGGCACCGGAACGGAAAGCCACTGCCGAGCGTGAGAACGAACCACTCACGGTATAAGACTGGAAGAAGGATCCGGCGATGTTGGCTAGACCCTGGCCGATGAGTTCCTGATTACCGTCGATCTTATCTCGGGTCTGAGCCGCCAGGGCACGGGAGATGGAGGAGGCCTCCATGAAACCGATCAGGGCCATCACCAGGGCGGCCGGGAGTAGCGCCATGACCAGATCCAGGTCGAAATGGGGCACGGAGAAGCTGGGTAACCCGCGGGGGATCTCACCGACCACCTGACCGCCGCTGCTCAGGCTCACTTGCCCTTGACTGATGGACGCGGGCCGGTAGTAGGACTCACCGCGCTCGGCGATGCGCCAGCGTGTATCCATGTCCGAGGCCGTAGCCTCCACGGGCGCCAGGCGCATGGTGTGGCTTTCGGTTCTGAGCGCGTTGATCTCTTTCCTGAGCAGGCCCTGATTATGTTGCAGCTCAAGCTGGCGGGCTTCCAGCGACGCATCGAAGCCACCCTGGCCGCGTAACGCATCAAGTTCGGCGTTGACCTCGGTCAGTTGCACTGAGATCTCGTTGAGCCGCACATTTCCTCTGTCCCAGGCCTCCAGAATCTGCACCACCTCAGGGGCGTCGATCCTGTCCAGGGGGGCGTCGGTCTTGCGTTCAAAGCCAATGGCTGCCGAGAGTGCGGTGCCCAGAACTACCACCACCAGCACCCACGGGATGCGGTTGCTGATCCGTCGTCCCAGTAACAAAATGGCCAATGCGCCAAGGCCTATGAGCAGGGTCAGGAAATGGGCCTGTCCGATCTGCTCCACCACGTGCCAGAGGTCCACCAGGAAATTGCCCGAACTGGTGCGAGGCACGTTCATAAACGTGTTCAGCAGGGACAGTCCAATGATCAGGGCGGCTGCATTGGTGAAGCCGACGATGACTGGCTGTGAGACGAAATTCATGATCACGTTCATGCGGAACACGCCCAGACCCAGGCGCAACAGTCCCACCAGCAGGGCGAGCATGACCGAGATTTCGATGAAACGATCGGAACCCAGCACCGCGAAGGGGGCCACCGCCGCCGCCGAGAGCAGGGACAGCATGGCCGTGGGGCCGGTGTGCAGGAAGCGGGATGAGCCCCACAGGGTGGCGACGATCACCGGCACCGCGGAGGCGTACAGGCCGTACACCACGGGCAGGCCGGCCAGGGCCGCGTAGGCCATGCTCTGGGGGATCAGAACCATGGCCACGGACAGGCCGGCGATGAGGTCGCTGCGCACGGCGCGGGCGTCCATGGGGAACCAGTTCAGAAAAGGCAACAGGCGTTTGAGCCAGGGTGCGGGCATGTCAGGTCTCTTGCGGGTGTGGATTGCCGGGGCCGCCCCCGGTCCGTTGCTGTAGGGCCTTGTCAGGCAGGTTTGCGGTCACACTGGGTCACAGCCACCACGGGTACGTTCAGACCCAGGCTGACCTGGTGGGTCACGCCATGGCCGGTAAAGCCATCGGCGTCACAGACCAGGAACTGCAGGCGCGAGGTACGATTGACTGCCTGCTGCACGGCATCGGTGGACGTACCGCTCAGGTGGCGTACCTCGATGCGCCGCGTGGTGTCAAAACCCGCCGGCAGATGATCGGAGAGCTTGGCCAGTACCTGTGCCTCTTCCAGGAAACTGTAGACCACCAGGTTGGCGTCGAGGCGCTCGCAACTCTCCACGGCGTAGACGGTGGCCGAAGTCGAGGGCAGGGTGCCGAGGATCAGGCCGATACGCACCCGGGAGGCGGGGGCGGGGACAGGGCCTTCTGCGCTGGCCGCCACGGTTTCGACCCCATCCAGGTGGCTAAGCTTCTGCCGGGTGTTGAGGTACTCGGGCGCGTGTTCGTGGGCGAGGCCATCGAAAAACTGTTGCAGTAGGGTTCTGGACTTGGCCATGGTGTGTTCTCCGGTGTGAGGTCTGGGTCTGCGCGACGGGCCTGATTCGGCCTGTCTCTATGGTGCTGTTGCAAGCCATGTGCCAAACTATATTCTAATGAAAAACAGTTACTTGCACAATGAAATTCAGCCCCAGATTGTTGCGCTACGCAACATGTCCAGGGCCTGTGACCTGGCTGCGGCGCGGCCGGTGGCGGGCTGGACACCTGCCTGTTGCCATGTGCAACAGGAGGCGCGCTGATGCAACCCAGTCTGCAACAACGCATTCGCAACGCCTGGGTCGCCACGGTGCTGATCATGACCCTGGTATCGCTGTTCGCAGCGGAACGCTTCTACCGATTCGAGGCGGGCCTGGACCAGGGGGACGTGGTGGCAGACCTGCTGCGTGACAGCCTGGAGATGCGTCGCCACGAGAAGCGTTATTACGTGGATGGCGATGCCGCAGACCTGCAGACAGCCTCCGATTACGCCCGCACCTCCCTGGATCGCCTGAATCAAGCCCGGGAGCATCTGGAACCTAATGCCCGACCCGGTGAAGTCCAGGACTTCGAACAGGCCTTGGCACGCTACATCGAGGAACTGTCACGCCTGGAGTCCACCCCGGCCCCGGCCCTCACCCTGACCAGCACCGAGGATGTGCGCTCCGCAGGCAGCGAGGTCTCCTCACTGGCGAAGATGTGGGTGCAACGGGAGCGTGAGGCCCTGCATGCCTCGCTGCAGCGCAGCCGCTGGCAACTGGTCGCGGTGCTGCTGCTGGCGGCAGGGCTGGTGTTGTTGAATTTCTGGTGGCTGGCGCGGCAGGTGCTTTTGCCCCTGCAACGCATGGTCAGGCGCCTGGGCCCGATCGCCGAAGGCCGCTATCGTCAGCTGGAGTTCAAGAACGATGCGCTGGAATTCCGTGCCCTGGCCCAGGCGGTCAACCACATGCTGGACAACATCGAGCAGCGTGAGCGCAAGCGCGCCCACACCGAGCGTCTGATGGCGCTGGGCGTCCTGGTCTCCGGCGTGGCCCACGAGTTGAACAATCCGCTGGGCAACATCGCCTCCTCCCTGGACCTGTACAAGGAGCAGCTGGGACAATCCGCCGCTCAGCGGGACGAGGCACGTTTGGCCCGTTACCTGCGTCAGGCCCGTGAGGAGACCGACCGCGCCCATCGCATCGTGCGCCTGTTGCTGGACCATGCCCGGGACCGGGCCGGCGAGCGCCTGGACTGTTCGCCCACCGCCTTGTCGCTGGTGGTCTCCGGTGCCCTGGAGTGGAGTCGTGCCCAGATGCGCAACCCGGACATACACGTCAGCGACGGGACTGACATGATTGCCTGGGTGGCCCGTGAGCCATTGCAGCAGGCCCTGGTCAATCTGTTGCGTAATGCGGATCAGGCCGCTGGCCCCGATGCCCGAATCCTGCTGCAGGTGGCCCGTGAGCCCTTGCCCGTATGGAACGGGGAGGGACGCTACAGTCTCGGTCCGCTGTCTGAGCAGGCCCCGGTGGCCCCTGACGGTCGTCGCCTGACCGGTCTGGCCATCCGGGTCAGTGATTCGGGGCCCGGTGTGCGCCCCGGGGACATGGAGCACCTCTTCGAGCCCTTTTATCGCGCCAATCGCCGCCATAACAGCGAGGGCAGCGGTCTGGGGCTGTACCTGGTGGCGCAGATCATGGACGCCCACGGCGGTGCCGTGAGTGTCGAGAACGGCCCGACGGGTGGGGCCGTGTTCACCCTTTGGCTGCCGGAGGATCGGGATGCGGGAACTGCGTCTGCTGCTGGTGGATGACGAGCGCATCGCCCTGGACAACCTGGCCGACGTGCTCGACGGCCAGGGCTTCAGTGTGCAGACCGCCAGCGGTGGCGAGGCGGCCCAGGTGGTCCTGCAACGCCAGCCCGTGGATCTGGTGATCACCGACCTGCGCATGCCCGGTGTGGATGGTCTGGCCGTGCTCGCCAGTGCTCTGAAACAGGACCCCGAGACGCTGGTGATCCTGCTCACCGGTCATGCCACGGTGGAGACGGCCGTCACCGCCCTGCGGGCCGGTGCCTATCACTACCTCACCAAGCCCTACGGACTGGAGGAGATTCGCGCGGTGGTGGCCGGTGCCCGAGAACGGCTGCTGGCTCGCAGGGTCCGCGCCGGCGAGGCAGTGCAGGTCCATTCCGGACCCATTGTCACCTGCAGCGAAGGCATGCAGCGCCTGTTGGCCACAGCTGCGGTGGTGGCACCCAGTGACAGCAACGTGGTGATCCTGGGCGAGAGCGGCACGGGCAAGGAACTGCTTGCCCGTGAGGTCCACCGGCTCAGTGGGCGCAGCGGCCAGGCATTTCTGGCGGTCAACTGCGGCGCGCTCACCGAGGAACTGCTGGACAGCGCCCTGTTCGGCCACGAGGCCGGGGCCTTCACGGGTGCCGCCAGGGCGCGGCGGGGTTATTTCGAGATGGCCTCCGGCGGCACCCTCTTCCTGGATGAGTTCGCCGAGATGAGCCCGGCCATGCAGGTGAAGTTGCTGCGGGTGATCGAGAATCACGAGGTACTGCCCGTGGGGGCCGAGCGCCCACGCCCGGTGGACGTGCGCCTGGTGGTGGCCACCAATCGCAAGCTGAATCGGGAGGTGGAGGAGGGACGCATGCGCCGGGATCTTTATTACCGGGTCAGCGTGGTCACCCTGGAGCTGCCGCCCCTGCGCCAGCGTCGGGAAGATATCCCTCTGCTGGCCCAGCACCTGCTGCATCGCCATCGCGAGTCCACGGGCCGGGAGGTCCAGGGCTTCAGCGGTGAGGCCTTGGAACTGCTCATGGCCTACGACTTCCCCGGCAATGTGCGGGAACTGTCCAACCTCATCGAGCGGGCGGTGCTGCTGGCACGGGGGCCGATCATCGAGGTGAGTGATCTGCCGGACAACCTGCGCAGCCTGCGGGTCATCGCCCCCGGTGCCGATAACGGGACCGTGTCACTGGAAGAACAGGAGATGAGCGCCATCCGCCGGGCCCTGGCCGAGACCAACGGCCACCGGGGCAAGGCCGCCGCCCTGCTAGGCATCGACCGGGTGTCCCTGTGGCGCAAAATGAAGCGTTACGGCATCGAGGCCTAGCAGGCTGGCTTTAATGGTTTCCTGAGTTAGTACACTAAACCACGCCCAGGTCCAGGTTTGCCCGGGCGATCTTCTGCAGGGCGATGCGATAGGCGGCGGTGCGATAGTCGTACTTGGCGTCCTCGCGGGCCGCCTGGATATCTTGAAAGGCGGTGCGCATGGTGTCGTCAAGGCCCGAGCGCACCAGGTCGGTCTCATGGGCGCCGCGTACCAGGGCGTCGTGCATCCACTCGGGGACCTGTTCCCCGGTCATCAGCTCCAGGGCCGAGACGATATGCTGCCCGCGCACCTCATCGAAGCGTCGCTGCAGGCGACCGAAGCGGATGTGGGAGAGGTTGCGGATCCATTCGAAGTAGGAGACCACCACGCCGCCGGCATTCATGAACACGTCCGGCAGGATCATCACCCTGCGGCTGCGCAGGATCTCGTCCGCGTTGTAGGTCACCGGGCCGTTGGCCCCTTCGGCAATGAGCTTGGCCTGGATGCGCTCGGCATTGTCGCCGTTGATCACCCCCTCCAGGGCGGCGGGGACCAGGATGTCGCATTCCTTTTCCAGCACCCGGGCGCCGTGCTCCACGTACTCCACGCCGGGGAAGCCCTTTACGCCGCCGGTCTTGCTGATGAACTGGCGCACCTCCTTCACGGGCAGGCCCGCGTCACTGACCAGCGCACCATCCTGTTCGATGATGGCCGTGATCAGGGCGCCGTCCTCTTCCTGCAGGTTCTTGGCCAGGTGATAGCCCACGTTGCCCAGGCCCTGGACCACCACCCGCTTGCCGTCCAGTGAGCCGCTCAGGCCCGCTTCGGAGATGGCGGCCGGATGACGGAAAAACTCCCGCAGGGCGAACTGGATGCCCTGGCCCGTGGCCTCGATCCGGCCGCGGATACCACCGAACTGAAGCGGCTTGCCGGTGACACAGGCGGCGTGGTTGATGTCCTCGGGGTAGAGGTTCTTGTAGGTGTCCATGATCCAGGCCATCTCCCGCTGACCCGTGCCCATGTCCGGGGCCGGCACGTTGGTGGCCGGACTGAGAAATCCGCGCCGGGCCATCTCCCGGGCAAAGCGCCGGGTGATTTGTTCCATCTCGTCCCGGTCGTACTGGCTGGGGTCGATGCACAGGCCGCCCTTGGAACCGCCGAAGGGTACGTCCACCAGGGCGCACTTGTAGGTCATCAGCGCCGCCAGGGCCTCGGTGGTCTCCTGGTCCAGGGTGGGGGAGTAGCGCAGACCACCCTTGGCAGGCAGGCGATGGGTGCTGTGTACCGCACGCCAGCCAGTGAACACGCGGATCTCGCCACGGATCTTCAGGGGAAAGCTGATCTGCAGGATCGCCTCGCAGGATTTGAGCGCGCGGTCTGCACCGGGGGTGAGTTCCAGGCCATCGATGGCGCGGTCCACCATGAGGGCAACGCTTTGCATGAAGTTGGGGGAGGGTGGTGCGGTATCTGCGGACATGTGGAGACCTCTTGCGTGGGCGTTGGTTTACAATCTAACAAACTTTAGCCCCAGGCCGCTCATGCGGTGGCCTTCCGACGCTCACTACCTATGCCCCTTTCCCTGTCCGGCCGTTCCGATGCTTCCCCCGCAACGCCCCTGTCCCGGCGCGTGAGTGTGGCACCCATGATGGACTGGACCGACCGGCATTGCCGTGCGTTTCATCGCGCCTTGACCTCCAGGGCCCTGCTCTACACCGAGATGGTCACCACCGGTGCCCTGGTCCATGGGGACCGGGAGCGCTTTCTTGCCTACCATGACGATGAACACCCCCTGGCCCTGCAACTGGGGGGGAGCGATCCTGTCGAGCTGGCCGCCTGTGCCCGCATGGCCGAGGACCATGGTTACGACGAGGTGAACCTCAACGTGGGTTGCCCCTCGGACCGGGTGCAGTCGGGGCGCTTCGGTGCCTGTCTGATGGCCGAACCGCAACTGGTGGCGGACTGCGTGGCGGCCATGGGCTCTGCCTGCGCGCTGCCGATCACGGTGAAGACCCGCATCGGTATCGACGACCGGGACAGCTACGAGCAACTCGCCGATTTCGTGACCCGGGTGCACGAGGCCGGTTGCGGGACCTTCATCGTCCACGCCCGCAAGGCCTGGCTCCAGGGTCTGAGCCCCAGGGAGAACCGGGAGGTTCCGCCCTTGCGATACGATGTGGTGCATCGACTCAAGGCGGATTTTCCGCAGCTGGAGATCAGCCTCAACGGCGGTGTGAAGGATCTCGATACGGTGCGTGATGAACTGGCCCGGGTGGATGGGGTGATGCTGGGTCGGGAGGCCTATCACAATCCATATCTCCTGGCCGAGGCGGATCGCCTGTTCTACGCAGACGATCATCCGCTGGTGCAACGCCATGAGGTGGTGGAGCGCTTTCTTCCCTATGTCTCTGCGCGTCTGGCCGAGGGCGTGCATCTGCAGACCATGACCCGACACATCCTCGGCCTGTTCCAGGGCCAGCCCGGCGCCCGGGCTTGGCGGCGTTACATCAGTGAGAACGCCCATCGTGCGGGGGCCGGTGTGGAAGTCATCGAGGCGGCGGCGCGCCGCGTGCCTGTCCCTGGCGCTTAACCCGCCTATTACTCCGGGCGAAAACCGCGACACCGGGGTAATTCTCCGGGGAGTGGCTTAATCGATAAAGGCGTTCAGTGCCTCTAGCAGCTTGTCATGCAGACCGTTTTCAGAGGGGCGAAATGTGCAGGTGGATCATCAGTCATCGGGTATTTCAAGAAGCACCCCGGCCCGGCAAAGTTCCAGCAGCAGGTCTCGCGCACCGGCGATATCCCTGGCCAGATGGTTCAGGGTTCGAGGGTCATAAGTGGGCTTGTCACACAGGTGGCCTACCAGTTCACCAGCCTCATCATTCAGGACGTGCACCTGTCCGTTCACGAACAGGTGCAGGCCTGAATCCGTGTTCATCCAGGCCAGACGTGCGGCGCCATGGCGTTCCAGGGGCCGGCTGCCATCCAGCAGCGCACGGGCCTCGGCTTCACTCAAGGGCTCGAGCGGGGGCAGGTGCTCCAGCAGTTCTGCCTTGGGTTCCGTGAGGTAGCGGCCGAACCAGACCTGCAGTGAGGCATCGTCACTGTCCATGGCCTTGCGCAGGCCGGTCGTGAGACGAGCCAGGGCCGCCTGGGTGATCTCGCCGGGATCCCCCTGGGCCTGCAGATCCCCGTCACCGTAGCGGCTGTGGGGATCCAGGGTTTCGTAACGCGCGTCCGCCCAGGCGGCCATGAGATCCCGCCAGGCGGGGGCGCGAAAGCCCACCGACCAGGTCATGCAGGGGCTCAGGGCCACGCCGTGGTGCGCGATGCCCGGCGGCAGGTAGAGCATGTCGCCGGGTTCCAGCACCCATTCCTGCTCGGGGCTGAAATCCTTGAGGATGCGCAAGTCGATATCCGGCAGGAAGTTCTCCGCGCCCACCGCTGCGCTACTGATCTGCCAGCGGCGTTGCCCGTGGGCCTGGAGCAGGAACACGTCGTATGCATCCACGTGGGGCCCCACGGAGCCCTCGGGGGCTGCGTAGCTGACCATGAGGTCGTCCATGCGCCAGTCGGGGATGAAGCGAAAGGGTTCCAGATAGCCGCGCAGGTCCGGCAGGTGTTTTTCCAGGTCTGAGACCAACAGGGTCCAGTGGGATTCGGGCAGGGTGGTGAAGTCGTCCTCATCGAAGGGCCCGTGGCGCAGCTGCCAGGGACCGTCCTCCCCGTGTTCGCGCACCAGCCGGCTGATCACCGCCTCCTCGCAGGCCAGCCCCGCCAGTTCCTCCGGGGGCAGCGGCGACTCGAACCCAGGCATGGCCTGGCGCACCAGCAGGGGTTTCTTCTGCCAGTAATCGCGCAGGAACTCCCGGGCAGTGAGCCCGCCCAGCAGCGTCAGAGGTTCATCGGGGTTGATGGGCATTGGGTTGCTCTGGTTTCGGAACGGCATTCAACGCAAAGGCGCAAAGACGCAAAGGTTCTTTGAATAAATTCAAAAGATTTTTTGCGTTCTCTGCGTCTTCGCGCCTTTGCGTTGAATGTTTTGACCGTCGTCAGATGCCGCGCGCCTGTTCGGCGGCGTTGCCGATGTAGGTGGCAGGGGTGAGGTCCCGCAGGCGGGCCTTTTCGGCCTCGGGGATGTCCAAGCCGTCCACGAATACACGCAACGCGGCGGCGTCCACCCGCTGCCCCCGGGTGAGTTCCTTGAGCTTTTCGTAGGGCTTCTCGATGCCATAGCGGCGCATGACGGTCTGGATGGGCTCGGCCAGCACTTCCCAGTTGGCGTCGAGATCCGCGTTCAGGGTGGCGGTGTTCACCTCCAGCTTGCCGATGCCCTTGAGCGCCGCCTGGTAGGCGATGCTCGACCAGGCGAAACCCATGCCGATGTTGCGCAGTACGGTGGAGTCGGTGAGATCTCGCTGCCAGCGGGAGATGGGCAGCTTGCCGGCCAGGTGTTCGAGCACGGCATTGGCCAAGCCAAGGTTGCCCTCGGCGTTTTCAAAATCGATGGGGTTGACTTTGTGGGGCATGGTGGAGGAACCCACCTCGCCGGCCACCACCTTCTGCTTGAAGTAGCCCAGGGAGATGTAGCCCCAAACGTCCCGGCAGAAATCCACCAGGATGGTGTTGTAGCGCGACACGCCGTGGAACAGTTCGGCCATGTAGTCGTGGGGCTCGATCTGGATGGTGTAGGGGTTCCATTCCAGGCCCAGATCGGTGACGAAGGCCTGGGCGAAGTCGGCCCAGTCCACGTCCGGATAGGCGCACAGGTGGGCGTTGTAGTTGCCCACCGCGCCGTTGATCTTTCCCATCAGGGCCACACCGGCCACCAGGTCCCGCTGACGCTTGAGCCGGTGAACCACGTTGGCCATCTCCTTGCCCAGGGTCGTGGGCGAAGCGGGCTGGCCATGGGTACGCGACAGCATGGGCTGGTCGGCAAGTTCGTGGGCGAGCTTTCTCAGGGAAGCGATCACCTCATCCATCTGGGGCAACAGCACCTCGCTGCGCCCGTCGCGCAGCATCAGGGCATAGGAGATGTTGTTGATGTCCTCGGAGGTGCAGGCGAAATGAATGAACTCGGAGACCGCATCCAGTTCTGCGTTGTCGGCGATCTTCTCCTTGAGGAAATACTCCACTGCCTTGACGTCATGGTTAGTGGTGCGCTCGATGTTCTTCACGCGATGGGCGTCTTCTTCGCTGAAGTCCCTGACGATGGTGTCCAGCAGGTTCAGGGCATGGCCACTGAGCTGTGGCACCTCGGTGATGCCTTCATGGGCGGCCAAGGCCTTGAGCCATGACACCTCCACCTGTACCCGGTAGCGGATCAGGCCGAATTCGCTGAACACGGGGCGCAGGTCCTCGGTGCGGGCGCCATAGCGCCCATCCACGGGGGAGATGGCGGTGAGGGATGAGAGGTCCATGAATCGACTCCGGTTTCGAACGCGTGAAGGCGCTGGATTATACTACACGGCCAGTAACACCGAGATGCCCGACACCGGAGGCACGCATGAGTGACCAGAAGACCCGAACCGAACGCGACAGCATGGGCACGGTGGAAGTCCCCGCGGACGCTTTCTACGGGGCTCAGACCCAGCGCGCGGTGGATAACTTTCCGGTCAGCGGGCTTGCCATGCCTGGCGGCTTCATCCATGCCCTGGGCCACATCAAGGGCGCCTGCGCCCGCGCCAACGCCGCCCTGGGGGCCCTGGACGCGGATGTGGCCAAGGCCATCGACGGGGCTGCCCGGGAGGTGGCCGAGGGGCGTCACGATGCCCAGTTTCCCATCGACGTGTTCCAGACCGGTTCCGGCACCAGCTCCAACATGAACGTCAACGAGGTGATCGCCCACCTCGCCAGCGAGCGTCTGGGCAAGCCGGTACACCCCAATGACCATGTCAACCGGGGCCAGAGCTCCAACGACGTGGTACCCACCGCCATCCATGTCTCGGCCCGCCTGGCCCTGGTCAATCACCTGTTGCCGTCCCTGGACCACCTGGCCCTGACCCTGGAACGGCGCGCCAGCGAGCTGCGCGACGTGGTCAAGACCGGCCGAACCCACCTGATGGACGCCATGCCCGTGACCCTGGGTCAGGAACTGGGTGGCTGGGCCAGACAGGTGCGCAATGGTCTGACGAGGCTGGAGCGCAGTGGAGACGGTCTGCTGGAACTGGCTCTGGGCGGCACCGCCGTGGGCACCGGGATCAACGCCGAGCCCGGCTTCGCCAGGCTGGTGGCCGAAGAGCTGCAGCAGACCACCGGCGAGATCTTTCGCAACAAGCCAGATTTCTTCGAGGGAATGAGTGCCCAGGACACAGCGGTGGAGATGAGCGGTCAGCTGCGCAGCGTGGCCGTGAGCCTGATGAAGATCGCCAACGACCTGCGCTGGATGAACTCCGGGCCCCTGGCGGGCCTGGGGGAGATCAGCCTGCCGTCACTGCAGCCGGGCAGCAGTATCATGCCGGGTAAGGTGAACCCGGTGATTCCGGAATCGGTGGCCATGGTGGCCGCCCAGGTGATGGGCAACGATGCCACCGTGGCGATCGCCGGACAGTCGGGTAATTTCCAGTTGAACGTCATGCTGCCAGTGATTGCCCACAATCTGCTGCAAAGCACCGAATTGCTGGCCAACGCTTCCCGCGTGCTGGCGGACAAGGCCATCGCTGGCTTCACGGTCAACGAGGCCCGCATTCGCGAGGCCCTGGATCGCAACCCCATCCTGGTCACGGCCCTGAACCCCATCATTGGCTACGAGAAGGGCGCCGCCATCGCCAAGAAGGCCTACGCCGAAGGCCGCCCGGTGCTGGACGTGGCGATGCAGGAGACGGACCTGTCGGAAGATGAACTGCGGCGGCTGCTGGATCCGAGCAAATTGGTGTGAGGGGGCAGGGTGAGGAGGCAGGGGATAGGCGTTAAACCACCCCTACGCTAGTCCCTTTGAACGCGTGAGGGGTTAGGGGTTAGGGGATAGACGCAAACCACCCCCACCCAAGCCCTCCCCCTGAGGGGGAGGGGATTTATGCTCTGGACACTGACACCTCACACCTCACACCTCACACCTCACACCTCATGTTACTCAGGTATTCCCTGAACGCTTCAAACGGTAAGGGCTTGCTGAAGTAGTAGCCCTGCACTGTCTCGCAGCCCAGCTGTTGCAGGAATTCCAGCTGCTCCAGGGTTTCCACGCCTTCGGCCACCACTTCCAGTTGCAGGCTCTTTGCCATGGCGATGATGGCGGTGACGATTGCCTTGTCATCCTTGTCGCCGGGCACATCGCGAACGAAGGAGCGGTCGATCTTCAGGGTGTCGATGGGGAAATGCTTGAGGTTG